>JAYVLC010000138.1:0-3445 GCA_043759675.1 Sphingosinicellaceae bacterium | reverse complement strand
GGCGGCGAGGTCGAATCGTGCGGCAATGCCGCGCGCTGTGTCGCGCAGTTGATCGGGCACAAGGCGAGCGTGTTAACCGGCGGCGGGCGCATCGAGCTGACCCCCGACGGTGACGGCGCGACTGTCGACATGGGCGAGCCGCGCTTCGATTGGGACGCGATTCCGCTGGCCTATGCGATGGACACGCGCGAGATGCCGGTCGGCTGGGAGATGTTGCAGCGGCCCGGCGCGATCAATGTCGGCAACCCACATGTGGTGTTTTTTGTGGATGACATTGATGTCGTGCCGCTTGCTGATCTTGGGCCGACGATCGAGACTGACACGCTGTTTCCCGAGCGGATTAACGTCAATATTGCCCAAGTGATCGGGCGTGACCGCCTTCGCCTGAAGGTGTGGGAGCGCGGCGTCGGGCTGACCCGGGCGTGCGGGACCGGTGCGTGCGCGACAGCTGTGGTTGCGATGCGGCGCGGACTGGTTGACCGGTCCGTCACGGTCGAGCTGCCAGGCGGCACCTTGCACATCGGGTGGCGCGCCGACGGTCATGTCGAGATGACAGGTCCAGCCGCAACCTCGTTCAGCGGGACGGTCGATCTTGGAGCCTATCGTTGAGCGCCACTGTCCTGAATTTTGGCTGCCGGTTGAATGTCGTCGAGAGCGAGGCGATCCGGGCGCTCGGGCTGCCGTCCGACATGGTGGTGTTGAACAGCTGCGCCGTGACCGGCGAGGCGGTGCGGCAGGCGCGGCAGGCGGTGCGCCGGGTCCGCCGGGAGCGGCCCGACGCGCGCGTCGTGGTGACGGGGTGTGCCGCAGAGGTTGAGCGGTTCGAGGGTGTCGCCGTTGTGCCCAATGGGATGAAGCTGAATACCACCGCTTACCCCTCTCCCTCGAGGGGAGAGGTCGACTCAGCGACAGCTGAGCGGGTGAGGGTGGACGCGGCGGTTCCTCAATCGATTCCGGGCTGTCACCCTCACCCGCTCATCGGCCTGACGCCGCTGAGTCGCCTCTCCCCTCAAGGGAGAGGGGTGCTGGCCGCTACCGACCAATCGCGGGCGTTTGTCGCAGTGCAGAACGGCTGTGATCATCGTTGCACCTTTTGCATCATTCCTTACGGGCGGGGCGACTCGAGGTCGGTCGCCACGGCCGCAGTGGTCGAGCGGGTTCGGGAGCTTGCCGACACCCACAATGAAATCGTGCTGACCGGCGTGGACCTGACCGATTGGCGTGACGGCGATCTGCGGTTGGGTGACCTGGTCGCAGCGATTCTGGGCGGCGTACCGAACCTGCCACGGTTGCGGCTGTCATCGATTGACTCCGTGGAGATTGACCCGCTGCTGATGGAGTTGATTGCCGGCGAGACACGGCTGATGCCGCACCTGCATCTCAGTCTGCAAGCTGGCGACGACATGATCCTGAAACGGATGAAGCGCCGGCATTCGCGCAGCGACGCAGTCAGGATCGTCGGGCAGATCAAGTCCGCCCGCCCTGACGTCGCCATCGGTGCCGACCTGATCGCAGGGTTCCCGACCGAGACCGATGCGATGTTTGCCAACACGCTGGCGCTGGTTAGCGACTGCGACATCGTTCACGCGCATATTTTTCCTTATTCCGAGCGCGAGGGCACACCCGCCGCGCGGATGCCGCAGCTCCCGATACCGCTACGCCGGGAGCGGGCAGCGCGGTTGCGGGAGGCAGCGGCGGAACGGCGTCGCGCCTGGCTGCGGGATCAGATTGGGACGGTGCAGGATGTGCTGGTCGAACGCGGCGGCGGCGGACATACGCCGGGCTTTGCTGCGGTGCGGATTCAAGGTGAGGCCGGGCGGATTGTGCAGGCGCGGCTAACCGGGCTCGACGGCGACAGGTTGATCGGGGCGGCAGCGTGAGCGCAGATGAACCCCAAGGCTGGTTTGCCAGGCTGCGCGCCGGACTGTCTCGGTCGTCGGAAAAACTTGGTGACGGGTTGGTGGGTGTGTTCACGCGGTCAACGCTCGATGATGCCATGCTGCTAGAGATTGAGGAGGCGCTGATTGGTGCCGACCTCGGCCCGGCGATGGCCGCACGGATCACCGCAAAACTCGCGGCGGAGAAATATGACAAGGCGGTCACCGAGGCCGAGGTGCGCGCCGTCGTCGCTGACGAGATCGAACATGTGTTGGCACCGGTGGCCAGACCGCTCGAAGTCACGGCGTTTCCGCGCCCGCACACGATCCTCGTGGTCGGGGTCAATGGGTCGGGCAAAACCACCACAATCGCCAAGCTGGCGCACCTGTTTCAGGAGCAGGACTACCGGGTGATGCTGGCGGCGGGCGATACGTTTCGCGCAGCGGCCATCGAGCAATTGCAGATCTGGGGCGGGCGGATCGACGCGCCGGTGATTGCGAGCAAGGTTGGCGCGGATGCAGCCGGTCTGGCCTATGAGGCGCTCGACAAGGCGCGGAGTTCCGGGCGCGATGTGCTGATCATCGATACCGCCGGGCGGCTACAGAATAAGTCCGGGCTGATGGACGAGCTCGCCAAGATCAAGCGGGTGATAAAGAAACTGATGCTCAGCGCGCCGCATGATGTGGTGCTAGTGCTGGATGCGACCACCGGGCAGAATGCATTGAACCAGATTGAAGTTTTCCAGGAGGTGGCGGGTGTTACCGGGCTGGTGATGACCAAGCTGGACGGAACCGCGCGGGGCGGTGTGCTGGTGGCAGCCGCCGAGCGGTTCAAACTGCCGATCCACGCGGTCGGGGTTGGCGAGACGATTGATGACCTGCGCCCGTTCAATGCGCGGGCGTTTGCGAATGCGTTGGCGGGAGTAAAGGAGTGACAGTGGCGGGCGATCAGCGTGAGTTGTCGACAGGAGGGCGGTTGGCGATTGATTTCGGACCGTTGCTGCTGTTCTTCGTTGCCAACGGCTATGCACCCGTAGCCGAAGCCCAGCGCATCTTTGTCGCCACGGGCGTCTTCATGGTGGCGATGGCCGCGGCGATGCTGTTTTCCAAGATACGGACCGGGGTGATCTCGCAATTGCTGTGGTTCAACGGCGTGGTCGTTGCTGTGCTCGGTGGGTTGACCCTGTTCCTCCACGATGCGCTGTTCATCAAGATCAAGCCAACCATCCTCTATGGACTGTATGCAAGCCTGCTGTTCTACGCTTTGGCGGCAGGTAAGCCGTTGCTGAAGCGGGTACTGGCCGATGCCTACCCCCCGATGGCCGATGCAGGCTGGGTGCTGCTGACCCGCAATTGGGCGTTTTTCTTTGTCGGCATGGCGCTGGCGAACGAGGGTGTCTGGCGCAATGTTTCGACCGACCAATGGGTGTCGTTCAAGACCTGGATTGTCTTCCCGGTCACGTTGGTCTTTGCCTTTGCACAGGCACCGATCCTGGTGCGCCACGGGATTGAGCCCGAGGATGTGGCAACCCCGCCGCAGCCTTAGCGGGCTGCCTTAGCGACTGGTC
>JAYVLC010000137.1:0-3969 GCA_043759675.1 Sphingosinicellaceae bacterium | reverse complement strand
AAACGCAGCCGCGATCACCAGCGTGACGAGGATTGCAACGATCCATAGGAAACGACGTGCGGCCATGCTTTGACTCCTGTTGCAGGGCGCATAGCATGGCGACCGGATGTTTGGGGAGAGCGGCAATGCGGGTTCGGTTCGGGTTGGTACTGGCAGCCCTGCTGGCGACAACGGCGGCGGCACCGCAGCAGCGCGTGCATGATCTGCTGATTCGCGGCGGGACGATCTATGATGGATCGGGCGGCGACCCATATGTTGGCGACATCGCCGTCGATGGCGATCGGATCGTGGCGATGGGGCGCGGGCTTGGCCGGGCGACACGGACGCTCGACGCTACCGGCCTCGCGGTCTCGCCGGGCTTTATCAACATGCTCAGCTGGGCGACCGAATCGCTGATTGTCGATGGCAAGGGCCAGAGCGACCTGCGGCAGGGCGTGACACTGGAGGTGATGGGGGAGGGCAATTCGATGGGCCCACTGAACCCTGAAATGAAGGCGCACATCCTGGCGCGGCAGGGCGATGTTAAATATCCGATCACCTGGACAACGCTGGGTGAGTATCTGGCGATGCTCGAAAAGCGCGGCATTTCGATGAATGTCGCGAGCTTCGTCGGCGCGACGACGGCGCGCGTTCACGAGCTGGGCGAAAAGGATGTTGATCCGACGCCCGAGCAATTGGACCGGATGCGGGCGCTGGTCCGCAGCGCGATGAATGAAGGCGCGCTCGGCGTCGGATCATCGCTGATCTACTCGCCCGCCAATTATGCCGAGACGCCCGAACTGATCGCACTGGCGACTGAGAGCGCGAAGTGTGGTGGCATGTATATCAGCCATATGCGGTCGGAAGGTGACAGATTACTCGAAGCCGTTGATGAGCTGATCGAGATATCAAAGGCCTCGGGTGGTCCGGCCGAGATCTACCATATGAAGCAGGCGGGCAAAGCCAATTGGGGCAAATATGCCGCGATGATCGCCAAGATCGAGGCGGCAAGACTGGACGGTCACCGGATCACTGCCGACATGTACAATTACACCGCTGGCGCGACCGGGCTTGATGCCGCGATGCCAAGCTGGGTGCAGGACGGCGGGCTGGAGGCGTGGATCGGGCGGCTGAAGGACCCGGAGGTGCGCGCGAAGGTCAAGGCGGAGATGGGCGGCCCCGGCAAGGGTTGGGAAAATCTCTACTTTGGCGCGGGCAAGCCCGATAATATCCTTTTGATCGCATTCAAGAATCCTGAGCTCAAGAAATATACCGGCAAGACGCTTGCGGAGGTGGCCGCGATCATGGGTAAATCGCCCGAGGACACGGCCATGGACCTGGTGGTCGCCGATCGCAGCCGGGTCGGCACGGTGTATTTCCTGATGGACGAGGCCAATGTCCGCAAACAAACCGCGCTGCCGTGGATGAGCTTCGGCTCGGACGAGGAAGCCAGTGCCCCCGAAGGCGTGTTCCTGCAATCGAGCAACCACCCGCGCGCTTACGGCAATGTCGCCAAGCTGCTCGGCCAATATGTGCGGGATGAGAAGACCACGGCGCTGCAGGACGCGATCCGCCGCCTGACCAGCTTCCCGGCCCGCAATCTCGGGCTGGCGGGGCGGGGCAATCTGAAGCCGGGGCAATATGCCGATATCGTGCTGTTCGATCCCGCGAAGGTGGGAGCGCCCGCGACCTACGCGCAGCCGAAGCAATATGCGACGGGGGTGAAATATGTGTTCGTCAACGGTGTGCAGGTCCTGAAGAACGGGGCTCCGACCGGGGCGGCTGGCGGACGGTTCGTGAAGGGGCCAGGGGCGGGGAAGTGCGGGTAGCTTGAAGTCTGGCGCGTGATCGTTAGGATGGACCATGAATGACTTCCGGTGGATCCCGAATAAATGAATGACGGCTTATTTATCGGCCCCAGTACTATTCATGGTGTTGGTGTTTTTACCTCCCATGCGGTAGGGCGTGGCTCGGTGGTCGGACGCCTAACCGGACAACTGCTGCGATTCTGCCCCCCCCCCCCCCACGATGGACCGAATTGGATAGGGATCGCGCCGTCGGCCTGGATCGATTGCGAGCCACCGTGGCAGCAAGTTAATCACTGCTGCACGCCAATTGTTTGTGCGGGACCGCGACGGCGGATCTATGCTTTAAGCGACATAGCCGCCGGGACTGAGTTAACAATCGACTACTCAACGAGCGAGTGTGATGAGCAGTGGCAGATGGACTGCCACTGCGGTGCGCCGACGTGCCGCCGGTCAATTGTCGCCATCCAGTTCGCTTTCGATGAATTGCCGTCGGCATCGCCAGCAATGCAGCGGGCGTGGAAGCGTTCGCGCGGTCTGCGATAGCATGACGTTGTGGCAAGCCGGTGCGGTTGCCGGCTTGGCCTCGGCATTCGTGCAGTTGGTGGGCTATGCCCTATATATCCGGGAAGTCCGGCAAGGTTTGATTCAGCCAAACGCAACTTCGGTGGCGCTATGGGTGTTCGGGACGGCTGTTTCAATCTGGGTTTACGCGCAGGTCACGCAGGATTGGTTCAAGCTCGCGCTGCCCATTGCTTGCGCCGTCGGTCTTTTAGCTACCTTATGTATCGGCGTGACGAGACAGAGGCTGGTCCAGCCGGACCGAACTGACATCGCCACGGCGGTTCTCGATATTGGTATCATCGGCGTCTGGATATTATCGCGCGATATCAACCTGACCTACGCAGCGTTGATTGCTGACACTGTCGTCAGCTTTGTCCCAATTTTCCGGTCCACTTTGGTACTTCCGGCACGTGAAAGAGCCGTGCCTTGGCTGGTTTGGACCCTCGCTTATGGCCTGATGCTTCTGGCCGCCGTGTTACGCTGGGAAGGCTGGCCGCCAATTGTGCTGCCCGTTGTCTATATATTGTGCCACTTCGCTGTTGCAGTCCTTGCCGCTTCGCCGACCTTGCTGGCAAGGGCGCGACGATTCTGATGCTGATGGTCGCCACCACGATAGCACCGAGCGGCCTTAACGGTTTGGGACTTTTTGCTGACCAGGACATTCCTGATGGCGCAGTGGTCTGGCAGTTCACGCCGGGTGTCGATGTCATTCTTACCGACGACCAGATTCGGATTTTGGTAGAACCTGCGCGGCACAGTGTCCTTCACTACGCGTATCGGACAATTTCGAGTGGCGAGTATGTCCTGTGTTCTGATGATGCCAGGTTCTGGAACCAGTCCAACAATGCGAACACCGCCTACAGAGACCTCTCATTTGCGGGGGGGTATAACTCGGAAGTTGTAGCCCGAAGGGCTATTTCTCGCGGCGAAGAGTTAACTGGCGACTATCGCGAATTCGACAGGGATGCCGATCCGTCCATTGGAAAATACTGACCAAACCTTGAAGCCCCCGCACTCGCTATGCTAACCGCCCGGCATCCCCGCTTAGGAGTTTTGCATGTCGGTCGATGCTGCCACGGTTACACGCATTGCGCATCTGGCGCGGATCCGGCTTGCCGAGGGCGAGGTTGCGCCGCTGGTCGGCGAGCTGAACGGGATATTTGGCTGGATCGAGCAATTGGGCGAGGTCGATACCGACGGGGCCGAGCCGATGACGGCGGTGATCCCCAACACATTGCGCTGGCGCGAGGATGTGGTGACCGACGGCGGGGTGCAGGCCAAGGTGCTGGCAAACGCCACGGACGCCGCCCACGGGTTTTTCGCGGTGCCGAAGGTGATTGAGTAGGGCGTTTCCGCGCTAAAAAACACATCGTCATTCCCGCGCAGGCGGGAACCTAGTCCGCTTCAAAATTGCGCGCGCGGGAGCGCGCACTTAGTTGTTCGGGCTGGGTTCCCGCCTTCGCGGGAATGACGATGTAGAGGTTCCCGCCTTCGCGGGAATGACGATGAGAGATTATCGGAAGATGATAACTGGGTGAGAGGACGTGGGCGATGCCCATAACCTATGGCGGGCACGTCTATATCCTTGCGAGCGACAGAAACGGGACTCTCTATATCGGCG
>JAYVLC010000136.1:0-2794 GCA_043759675.1 Sphingosinicellaceae bacterium | reverse complement strand
GTAGCCTGGCGCGCGGCTTTCCGGGCCGGTGTTCGCGCTGTCCTTGATTCGGCATTTGATCTCCCGCCGGAGCAGGAACAGGAACTGCGCGCAGTCCTGAATGGCGTGCTTGCCCTTGAAACGGCGGAACAGCGCGGTGCCTTGCGGCCCAACGGCCTTGGCACCGGGTGTCCGGCGTCACTGGCGGACTGGCTGTGCGACCCGCGACTTGAAGTGCTTCCAAACAACGAAACGCGGGGGCATATGCCGTCCGATCTTGGTCGCTATCTGTTTGCCGCTGCATTTGGCAAGGTGACAGGCCGTTCGCCAAAAGCCGGAGAGTTCCCCGCAGCCTTGGCACCCGCGCACCGCAACTGGGAAACCGGGAAATTTTCGGACCGGTTCCGGGTGCAGATTGCCGATGCGCCGTCAACGACCGTGACCAGTCATATCTCCAAGGACGGGCATTATTTCATTCATCCTGACCCGGCCCAGTGCCGCAGTCTTACGGTGCGTGAGGCTGCCCGCTTGCAGACATTTCCCGACAACTATTATTTCAAGGGCAATCGCACCGAGCAATTCGTTCAGGTGGGCAACGCCGTGCCACCATATCTTGCAATGCAGATCGCAGGCAGAGTCCACGACCTGTTGGTTGCCGCCGGTCAGGGCACCGAGCATCGCGGAGGTTGCCCGGAGGAAATTTTCTCTCCGCCGCTCGTTTCCCAGCCACGGGCAAAAGTTTCGGCATGACGAAAACCAAGCGGATAGCACCTCGCGCTTCCATGCTGATCGAAAGCATGAGGGACATTGGTTATACGTTGGAATCCGCTCTTGCAGACGTGATCGACAATTCCATTACGGCAGGCGCAAAGACAATCGACATATTTGCCGATACGAGCGCCGCCGAACCCGCGATGGCCATCCTTGATGATGGCGAGGGCATGGGTGAAGACGAATTGCTTGATGCAATGCGTCCCGGTAGTCGCAGCCCGCTCGACGAACGGTCAATGAACGATCTTGGCCGGTTTGGTCTTGGCTTGAAGACTGCTTCGTTTTCTCAATGCCGTCGCGTCACCGTTGTATCGCGCAAGGGCAGCAGAACCACTTGCGCGAGGTGGGACCTCGACGCCGTGGTTGCCGCAGACGACTGGCTGGTCGAGTTGCCCGAGGATATTGATGAAATTGCCTGGGCTGATCGGCTCGGTGAGCAGGGCACCCTTGTCTTGTGGGAGAAGCTCGACCGCCTATCGGAATCCGAAGGCTCCCCCGTTGATCGGGAAAATATGGTGCGCCGCGTTGACGAAGCGGGCCAGCATCTCGAATTGGTCTTTCATCGGTTCCTCGCAGGGGAGCGAGGCTTGAAGCGCGTTTCGATGAAATTGAACAACCGGGCGCTTGAGGCTTTCGATCCGTTTCACTCAAATCATCCAGCCACGATTCCCGGGCCGGAGGAGAGGATCAGGGTGAAAGGTCACGATGTCGTGATCCGCGCATTCACGCTGCCGCATCACAAGAAGGTCTCACCCGCCGAATGGACCAGGTATGAGGGGCGCGGCGGCTACCTGAAGAACCAAGGATTTTACGTCTATCGGGCGAAGCGTCTGATTATTCACGGCACCTGGTTCGGCCTTGCGCGCCAGGCCGAGCTGACCAAGCTGGCGCGCGTGCGAATTGACATGCCCAATCAATTGGACGCCGACTGGAAAATCGACGTCAAAAAAGCATCGGCACAACCGCCATTTCGGGTCAGGGAGCGCCTCAGGTCGATCATCGAAACCATCGGAGCGACATCCAAACGGGTTTATACGGCGAGGGGACGGAAACTCGCCAGTGACAGCCGCGTCCCGGTATGGCGGCGCATCCAGGACAAGAACGAAATCTCATACAGCATCAATCCCGATCACCCTGTCATTGCAGATTTTGCAGCTCGCCTGCCGGAGGAAATGAAGCACGATTTTCACCGCGTCATGGAAATGACGAGTGCCGCCATCCCGGTAGATGCACTTTTCGCTGACATCAGCGGTCAACCTGAAAAGATCGCCGGTGCCAATATCTCTGATGACAGCCTGAATCACGTCATCGCTACGACCTACCGGACGTTGTTCGACGCGGGGATTTCCGGGGACGAGATCCTTGAGATGTTGCGGGTTGCCGAACCCTTCCGATCCAACTGGGAAGCCACCCAGAAGCAGATAGATGCAATCCGGTTGGCAATGGAGTTGCCATGAACGAAGCCTTGGACAGTCTCGAAACGATGGTCGGAGCGCTCCTGGCAAGCGAGCGCCTGCCAACGCTTGATCGCATTCGGGAACTGATTGGCATCGTTCGCCTTACGCCTTTGTGTTCTGCCGTTTCCGATGACGAAGCTGAGAATCTCGCGAAACGCTTTGAAGAGCGGCATGGCTTCACGATGTCTCTCGGGGCAGTGCTGAAACAAGCCGATTTTGTTCCCTGGCTTGACGCCGCGCGCGCCGACATCGAACCATATTTCTGGCGACGATACCGGCAACTTCTCGCAAAGGACGGTTTCTCTGGCGATGTCCTTGCCGCGCTGGACGACGTAACCAACCAGATACTCGGACTGCTTGAGAATCCCACGAAGGCAGGATCGTGGGACCGCCGGGGTATGGTCGTTGGCCATGTTCAGTCGGGAAAAACGGCAAATTACACCGGGCTGATATGCAAGGCCGCGGATGCCGGATACCAGCTCATCGTTGTCATCGCCGGGGTTCACAACAATCTGCGCAACCAGACGCAGATTCGCATCGATGAGGGTTTTGTCGGACGGGACAGCGCCCGCATGCTGTCCAACGGC
>JAYVLC010000135.1:0-7016 GCA_043759675.1 Sphingosinicellaceae bacterium | reverse complement strand
GACGTGATCTTCCCGGTCTCCACCATCACGGCAATCACGGTCTGCGCCCGCTCTTTGGCGGCGGCAGGATCGGATGACGGCGCATAGTGCGAGGGCGCTTTCACCAGCCCTGCAATGATCGCGGCCTCTTCAAGATCCAGAGTGTTGGCTCCGTGCCCGAAAAATTTCCGCGACGCAGCATCGATGCCGTAGGCACCGCCGCCAAAATAGACGCGGTTCAGATACAATTCGAGAATCTGCTGTTTGGTAAACCGCCGTTCAAGCGCCAACGCCAGCACCGCTTCCCGAGCCTTGCGGGCATAGGTTTGCGTCGAGGTCAGGAAGATGTTGCGTGCAAGTTGCTGGCTAATGGTCGAACCGCCCTGCTTCGAGCCCGTCGTCAGATTGCGGTACAGCGAGCGCGTCAGGCCGATCGGATCAATGCCGGGATGGGAATAAAAGCGCCGATCCTCGACCGCGACCATTGCATCGATCATCACCTTGGGGATTTCGGCGAACGACAGCCAATCGCCATAGCTTGGCCCGACCGAGACGAGTACCGAGCCGTCAGCCGCGCGAACCTGCACGGCCTGCCCGTTCGGCGAGCGCATCATGTCCTGGTATCCCGGCAGCGATGCCATGGCGATTGCGACGGCAACGGCAAGGATGATGCCGGACAACAGCACAATACCCGCGACGATTTTGGCAAGTGCGACGAGGATCACGCCGCTGCGGCGGCGACCATCTGGCGACTGGGGACTGCGGGAGGGAGATTGCGCCATAGGTGTGGGGCTGGCCTTTAGGCGCGCGGACGGGATGGAGCAAGACAGGACAGCTGCGCACCTGAACCTTGGCTGAAGCACCAGTCTTTCATCATGGCGGGTTCCGCCGCATAACGGGCGCGATGGAGCGAGCCGCAGCCTACACGCCCACCGCCCTCGGCGTCCCCGGCGTCCGGGTGCGGACGCTTGTCGGCTTGCGCTGGCTGGCAATCTTCGGGCAGCTGATCGCGCTTGCCATCGTTGGTCTTGGATTGGGTTTCGAACTTCCCGTTGCATCGGCGCTGGCCGCTGTTGGCGCGGCCATCGTCCTGAACCTTGGCCTGGTGACACTCTACGAGCGCAACGCATTGCTGGCCGGGGGCGAGGCCCTCCTGCATTTTGCCTTTGATCTGCTTCAAATCGGCGTGCTGTTGTTCCTGACTGGCGGTATCACCAATCCATTTGTCGTGATGTTGACGGTCCCGGTAACGATCGGGGCGACCCTCCTTGGCGGTCGCGCGGCAAGTCAACTGATCGTCCTCGCCGTCGTGCTGCTGGCCGGGCTTTGGCGGTGGCCATTGCCACTCCCTTGGGCTGGCGATCCGGTTGTCCTGCCGCCAACCTATCAGGTCGGAATGTTTGTCGCGCTAACTCTCGGAATGTTGTTCCTGGTGGCGTATGGCGCGCGAATTTCGGCTGAATCCCGGCAACGTGCCCTGGCGCTGGTCGCGACGCAGGATGCGCTTGATCGCGAGTCGCGAGTGTCGGCGCTCGGGTCGCTGGCGGCCGCCGCCGCACATGAGCTCGGCGGCCCGCTCGGCACAATCACCCTGATCGCCCGGGAATTGCATGACAGCCTCGGTGACGATCCGGAATTCGGCGATGACATCGAATTGCTCGTCGCCGAAGCGAAACGGTCCCGCGAGATACTCGCCGGGATCGCAAGGCGCGCCGAGGCCGAACACCCGTTCCAGCGCCTGCCGATCGAGACCTTGCTCAACGAAGTGGCATCCACGTTCGATCGGTCGCCAGTGCCAGTCATCGTTGAGACGTTGCGCGGCGCGCCGGTCATGGTGGAACGGCTTCCTGAGCTTATTCATGGCTTTTCCAACTATGTGGCGAACGCCGTTCGGCACGCTGCTGGCAGGGTGAGCATCATCGTTGATCCCGGCGCGACGCTGATCCGTGTCACCGTGGCTGATGACGGGCCGGGATTTCCACCGGAGTTGTTGCCGCACCTTGGCGAACCCTTTCTCGGATCGCGGACCGAGGTACACGGTCTTGGACTCGGCTTGTTCATTGCGACGAATTTGTTGGAGAGGACCGGGGCTCGTGTGTCGTTTCGCAACGCTCAAGCCGGTGGAGCTCTGGTAGAAACCGTCTGGCCGAGGCATCATATCGATGTCGGCGATGCACGGGCTGATCAGTAAGGGGATTTGAGCGATGGACGATCCTGCTATTTTGACGCCCGCCGCAGGGCAATTGTTGCTGGTGGATGATGACAACGCCTTTCGGCAACGACTCGCTGTCACGCTGGAACGCCGGGGCTTCAGCGTTTTGGCGGCGGCGAGCCTTGCCGAAGCACGCGTAATCGCGTCGCATTCAAAGCCCGTCTACGCCGTGGTTGATATGCGCCTCGACGACGGTAACGGCCTCGATTTCATCGATGAGTTGCGCGCGCTGCACCCGGACGTAAAAGCGGTGATGCTGACTGGCTATGGGAATCTGGCAACTGCTGTCGCTGCGATCAAGACCGGCGCGATCGACTATCTGGCCAAGCCAGCCGACCCCGATGATATCATCAAGGCGCTGAACGCCGGTTTGGGCGAACGACCGTCGGCGCCATCCGAGCCAATGTCCGCCGACCGGGTGCGCTGGGAACACATCCAGCGCGTCTATGAACTTTGTGACCGGAATGTCTCGGAGACGGCACGCCGCCTGAAAATGCACCGCCGCACCTTGCAGAGGATATTGGCGAAGCGCAGCCCTCGTTAGCGCCGCGCGTAGAAGATATGGTTCCCGATGGCGCTGACGCGCTTCATCCTAGACCAGTCTGGCGCGACGCGCTTGGCGTGAAAATAGGTCGTTTCCGGCGCGACTTCGTGCCAATTTCCCGTGGCCGCAACAATCGCAACTGCCTGCGCGATCCGCCATTCAGCCCCAGCAGCGGGCGAGTGATACGCAAATGTGAACTGCCCAGGCTGGCGAACAACGCCGCAAATGGTTGACGCAAAGCGGCCTGATTCCAACCTGTTGACAATGACTTGGGCGACGGCCAGCTGACCTTCAATCGGCTCACCCTTGGATTCGAAATAGACCGCTGTTGCAAGGCAGCGAACGTCGTCGGAGAGGTCAGCGGCTGGAAGCGCCGCGATCGAGTACACGAGCTCGCGAAGTGAGGCGGTATCCGGCTTTGCGTCAACATCCGGAATCACAACATCATCATCAGGGGTTTCGATGACCGCTGTCGTAAACGCCGAAAGCTTGAGTTCCTGCGGAATATCGGCAGGCGCGGTGTCAGCCAAAGCTGGCGACGGCACCTGTGCAGCGGCGGCGAGAAGGAGTGCACACGCACTCGTAAAAGCGACACGAAACGAAATTGGCATTCACCCAACCTGATGTGCGGCGACTGGTTCCTCACAGGCCTGCGGCTGTTCCGCCATGGCTTGCTTCACCTCGTCTCCGACTGGTTCGAGTGCCCAAAAACCCTACCGGACACCGGACCTGCTACAACGATGAGCGGCGTTTGGACGGGGGCTCCCCGGGGGTCAACAGCTGCGGATCGGTTCTCCGATGAAGCGTTCCGGATGCGGGATATCCAGTTCAACCACCCACAGATCCGAGTCATACGTCCGCTGCCGCACAAGATAATCATCGACCGCCGTCGGGTTGGCCAAGTCCGCCTGCCGTGCTTGTTGCCAGCCAAATCCACCATCGGCCAGATTGACGCGCTGAAACAGCCGGGTCGGCTGGTCACGACCGAGGAAAACCAGAATCACGCCGCCCGCACTTGGGTCTCCACGTGTGATCACCGTCGCGAACCCGCCGGCGGCGTTGACCCGCCTGACCAATGCGCTGACCCAGAGTTGCGCGGAAACGCGCGGGGTCATCCGGCGAGGCCAAGTTTTTCCGCGCGGTCACCAAAGCGCGCCAGCGCAGCAGCGGCCCCTTCGGCAAACACGATCCCCATCACAGCGCCGTCGACCCAGGCTACGACGCCCGGGAATCGGCCAAAGCGCGACAATTCGACATGGATGGGTGTCGCCAACGGAAATACGGTATCACACTCCACCCGACAGCCGCCGACCGAGACATCACGAATCCGGCAAGGATAGAGTCGGCGCAGGTGGATAATCGACCCAACAAGGATGACGGTGCTGCGCTTTCCTTCCCGCTCATCACGCATCGGTACGTCCCCTATGTCGCCAGGTGCGGCAGTCCATCCCCAGTCGCAAGCATAGCATAGAGCGCATCTGCCGACGTGGAACCCCGCAACTTGGACACCAGCAATGTGTCACGAAACAACCGGCTAACACGGGCCAACGCCTTCAGATGGTCCGCGCCAGCCCCTTCCGGTGCCAACAACAGAAATACCAGGTCGACGGGCAGGCCGTCGATTGCGCCATAGTCGAGCGGGGTCGTCAAACGCGCAAACAGCCCGGTCATTTGCTTTAGTCCGGCAATCTTGCCGTGCGGAATCGCTGTGCCCAAACCGAAGCCGGTCGGCCCCAATTTTTCTCGTGCGGCGAGCGCGGCAAGGATGTGCGCCTCACCAAATCCGGTTAGTGCTGCGGCACGGTGGCTCAGAGATTGCAGCAGCTGCTTCTTGGTTGCCGCGCGCAGTTCCGCCACGACCGAGTCAGGCTGGAGAAGGTCCGACACGTCCACCGGGATCAGCCGCGCGGTTCGACCCAGCCGATATTCCCGTCTTCGCGCCGATAGACCATGTTCATCGCGCCGGTCTTGCTGTTCTTGAACAACAACGCCGTTGTATTTCTAAGGTCGAGCATCATGACGGCATCCGACACACTGCTGTCCGGGATATCGGCCCGGGTTTCGGCAATGATGACGGGATGATCGCCAGGCTCTTCATGCTCGGGCGCCTGAAACACCGTATAACCGGCATCAAACTCAATATCTTGTGTCGCACCACGCGCACCAGAACCTGCCGAATGGCGGTCCTTCAACCGCTTTGAATAACGCCGCAGTTGGGTTTCAATCCGGTCGGCAGCTGCCGCAAATGCCTGTCCGGCTTCAGAACTGCGCGCTGAACCCTTCATCACCATCCCGTTCACCGGCAACACGATCTCGCACACGAATCCACTGTCATGCGGGCCAGGCTGGAGCGTGACATTTGCCGAGACGGCGCGCGAATGGAGCTTTTCCGCCAGACTCTGAAGTCGGTCTGTCGCCAGTGACCGAAATGCCCCGCCAACATCTACGCCGTGGCCTGAAACGCGGACTTCCATGCGATCCTCCTAGGTTGTTGGTCGCTGCGCGATGCTCCGGGCCAGAATCCGGAACCCGAACCTAGCCAATGTGGGACTTCCGGCCTCGCCAAGCAAGGCGTTCAAGCCTTGAGCCAGACCGGATCTTTCAGCTTTGCAACGAACGCGGCGTGTGCCGCGAGCTCAGCGGGGCTAGCCTGGTGTGCCCGAGCCGCGTGGAATGTTCGGTCAACCTTGGCAACACTCACCTCGGCAGCGACCGTTGCGAGCTCCAACCCGATCTGCCTGCCCCCGCGCAATTCCACATAGACCTGCGCGAGCAATTGGGCATCCAGCAGCGCACCATGATGGGTCCGCATCGAACGATCGATGGCAAACCGGGTGCAAAGCGCATCAAGACTGTGCTTGGCGCCGGGGAATTTGGTCCGCGCCATGGCGAGTGTATCAGTCGTACGTTCGGCAAAGATCGGTGGTCTTCCACAGCGTTTCAGCTCGGAATTAAGGAAGTTGAGGTCGAACGGTGCGTTGTGCGCGACCAGCTGATCATTGCCGACAAATTCCAAAAACTCATCAATGATCTCGGCAAACCGGGGCTTGCTGGCGAGGAACTCAGCCGTGAGGCCATGGATCGCCACAACTTCGGCTGGAACGTCGCGGTCCGGATTCAGGTGGACATGAAAGGTCCGCCCGGTTTCGACGCGGTGGATCAACTCGACGCAGCCGATCTCAACGAGGCGGTGGCCGTCCGCCGGTGAAAGGCCTGTCGTTTCTGTATCAAAAATGATTTCCCGCATTGGCGAACCATATGCCCGTCAAAGTCGTGGAGGCAAGCCACGAGATGGCGAACCGCCAACCAAGTGTGCCGCCGCCCCCGTCCTGTCTCAATGATGACGTCGGCCAGACGGCGCTTTGCAGGGTCAGGCATTTGGGTGCGCCGGATCGCCGAGAATTTGTCCGGCGTCATGCCCGCCCGGGTCAGGACGCGCGCCCGCTGAACCCGCGCCGGGGCGGAGACCACGACCGTAACATCGCATTTGCGCCAACCCCCCTTCTCAAACAGCAGAGGCACATCAAGCGCGACGGTGCGCTTCGCGCGGTGCCGCGACATGAACCGCAGTTGCGCCGCACCGACCAGGGGATGCAGGATGCGCTCCAAATCCTTGAGCGCCATAGTGTCGCCAAACACCGCCGCACCGAGCTTCATGCGGTCAAGACCGGCCGGACCGGTTGTCCCGGCAAAGCGCGCCTCGATCGGTGGTAGCGCCGGGCCGCCAGGCTGTTGCATTGCGCGCACCGCAGCATCGGCGTCGAACACCGGTATCCCGAGGCGGCGGAACATCCGGGCGACCGTGGATTTTCCCATACCGATCGACCCGGTGAGGCCAACAATGATCATGCGGTCAGCAAGGTGCGGAGTTCGGCGTCATGCTCGCGGGGCGCAGGCTGACCAAAGAACAACTCGAAGGCCGCGGCAGCTTGACCGACAAGCATGGAAAGTCCGTCAATTGTTTGCAGCCCGCGCTCGCGTGCGGCCAGCAGCAGCGGAGTATCCAGCGGCGCATAGACCGCATCGAACACAATACAGGTTGGTGGCAGCCCCCCAAGGTCAAGACCAAGCGCCGGCTGACCGGCCATGCCAAGACTGGTTGCGTTGAATAGCAAATCGACCGGCGGCAGGGGGCTATCCAGCCCGATCACCGTGGAATGAAACAACCGCGCCTTCCCAAGGCTGCGATTGGCGACGGTTACCTTGGAAATACCGAGTTGCCGAAAGGCCGCCAGCGCTGCCAGGGCCGCGCCGCCAGCTCCGATCAGAAGGCCACGCTCG
>JAYVLC010000134.1:0-24550 GCA_043759675.1 Sphingosinicellaceae bacterium | reverse complement strand
TTCCGCCAGTTCACCGAGGCGCAGGAGCAGTGCAAGGCGCTGACCGAGGCCAAGCTGACGCTGCCTGCCTATGATCAGGCGATCAAGGCCAGCCACATTTTCAACCTGCTGAACGCGCGCGGCGTCATCTCGGTCGCCGAGCGGCAGGCCTATATCGGCCGGGTGCGGGAACTGACCAAGGGCGTGGCCGAAAGCTGGGTGGCGCAATGATCGCCCACCCCTCCACCGTCATTCCCGCGCAGGCGGGAACCCAGTCCTCTTTACAGAATGACGCGCGGCAGCGTGTTGCGCGCTTCCGCGCGCATTTTATCGAAGCGTGCTGGGTTCCCGCCTGCGCGGGAATGACGGTGGGTTTGGGTGGGGCGGTGCACCATGCCTGATTTCCTGCTCGAACTCTTCTCCGAGGAAATCCCCGCCCGCATGCAGCGGCAGGCGGCGGCGGACCTTGGGCGGTCGTTGACTGCGGCGTTGGCCGAGGCGGGCGTCAGCGCCGAGGCGACCGAAACCTTCGTCACGCCGCGACGCCTCGCTCTCATCGCGCATGGCCTGCCACTCTCGACTTCGGCGGTGTCAGAGGAACGGCGCGGACCGCGTGCCGATGCCCCGGCGCAGGCGGTCGAGGGCTTCCTGAAATCCACCGGCCTGACGCGCGACCAGCTGGAGGAACGTGACGACCCCAAGGGCCGCTTCCTCTATGCAATGATCGACAAGCCCGGACAGGCCACCGCCGACGTTCTGGCGCGCATCGTGCCCGCCATCATCCGCGATTTTCCCTGGCCCAAATCGATGCGCTGGGGTCGCGGGACACTGCGCTGGGTCCGACCGTTGCATGCGATTATCGCGCTCCTCGACGGCGATGTCGTTCCGGTCGAAATCGAAGGCATCACGTCGGGACGTGCCACCAAGGGCCACAGGTTCCTGTCCAGCGGCGTCATCGAAATCACATCCGCTGCGACCTATGCCTACCAACTGCGCGCCGCGCATGTCATCCTGTCATCTGAGGACCGCGCCGCACTGATCCATCAGCGCGCCGAAGCCGCCGCAACGGGTGCCGGGCTGACGCTGATCCCCGATGAAGGGCTGCTGATCGAGAATGCGGGCCTGACCGAATGGCCGGTGCCGCTGCTCGGGAGCTTTGATCCAAGTTTCCTCGATGTGCCGCCCGAAGTGATCCAGCTTACGATGCGGGTGAACCAGAAATATTTCGCCTGCACCGACCCGGCAACCGGAAAACTCGCCCCGGCGTTCGTGTGCGTCGCCAATACCGAGGCGTCCGACGGCGGCGACGCCATTGTCGCGGGCAACCGCAAGGTGCTGGCCGCACGCCTCAGCGACGCGAAATTCTTCTGGGAGCAGGACAAGAAAACCACGCTGGAATCCCGACTGCCCAAGCTCGCGGACATCGTGTTCCACGAGAAGTTGGGCACAGTCGCCGACAAGGTCGAACGCGTCGCGAAACTGGCAAGATGGCTGGTGGAGAGCGGGGCGGTCCGCCCGCAATCAAATCTCCGTCATCCCCGCGAAGGCGGGGACCCAGCCCTTCCAACCAACGTGCCGGCTACCGCCGGCTCCACGGCAAGCGGACTGGGTTCCCGCCTTCGCGGGAATGACGATGAAAAAGAGGTAGCCCACGTCGCCACCCTCGCCGAAACCGCCGCCCGCTTATGCAAAGCCGACCTCGTCACCTTTATGGTCGGCGAGTTCCCCGAATTGCAGGGGGTGATGGGCGGCTACTACGCCCGCGCTGAAGGCCTCGACCCGCAAATCGCCGACGCCATCCGCGATCACTACAAGCCGGTGGGTCAAAGCGACGAGGTGCCGACCGCGCCGGTCACGGTGGCGGTGTCGTTGGCGGACAAGCTGGATACGTTGATTGGCTTCTTTGCAGCCGGCGATCTCCCCACAGGGTCAAGGGATCCGTTTGCCCTTCGAAGGCAAGGACTGGGAGTAATTGCCCTGATTCTGCAAAATCATTTGAAAATCCCATTGATCGAGGCTGTTGGTTATCACGACATTCCAAGCCTCTGGGACGAGCAATCGAACAGCGCCGATCCCGAAAACCTCTTTCAGTTCCTCGCCGACCGCCTCAAAGTCCAGCAACGCGAAGCTGGAGTCCGTCACGACCTGATCGATGCGGTTTTCGCCCTCGGCGGTGAAGACGACCTCGTCCGTCTTCTATTCCGCGTGAAAGCGCTGCAAGCCTTCGTCGCTACCGAAGACGGCACCAACCTTCTCGCGGGCTACAAGCGCGCCGCGAATATCCTGCGCATCGAAGAGAAGAAGGACGCGCGCGCTTATGATGGCGAGGTCGCCCGCGATCTCCTCGTCCTGCCAGAGGAAATCGGCCTCGCCGACATGCTCGACACCGTCGAGTCCGACGCCCGCGCCGCCGTCGCTGCCGAGGATTTCGCTGCCGCGATGGCCTCGCTCGCCAAACTGCGTCCTGCGGTCGATGCGTTTTTCAATGCGGTCACCGTCAACGATCCGGAGCCAAAACGCCGCGCCAACCGGCTGAACCTGCTCAACCGCATCCGTGCCGCCATGCACAGCGTCGCCGATTTCTCGAAGATTGAAGGGTGATGCACGCTCTCCCGTCATCCCGGCGAACGCCGGGACCCAGTAGCCTCAGCAAATGCACGCGGCAGCGTGTGCGCGCTATCGCGCGCGTTTTTTCGAGCTTCTGGGTCCCGGCGTTCGCCGGGATGACGGAATTGGATTAAGAGACCAACATACAATGGCGACGCAACCCTCCCCTTCCCCCGACACCCTATGGGTCTACCGCTTTGGCGGCGGCGTGTCCGATGGCGGGATGGGCCTGCGTGATCTGCTTGGCGGCAAGGGCGCAAACCTTGCCGAGATGGCGTCGATCGGCCTGCCGGTGCCGCCGGGGCTGACCATCACCACGGCGATGTGCGGCGAATATTATGCGCGCGGCGGGGCCTATCCGCCTGAGCTGACGCGCCAGGTTGAAGACGGGCTCGCCCACATCGAGCAGGTCACCGGGAAACGCTTCGGCGATCCGGCCGATCCGCTGCTGCTGTCGGTGCGGTCGGGCGCGCGGGTGTCAATGCCCGGCATGATGGACACTGTCCTGAACCTCGGCCTCAACGACACCACGGTCGCGGGCCTTGCCACCGCGTCGGGGGATGCGCGCTTCGCCTGGGACAGTTACCGCCGCTTTATTCAGATGTATTCCGACGTCGTGCTCGGGCTCGACCATTATCTGTTCGAGGATGCGCTGGAGATCGCCAAGGAGGACAAGGGCGTCCACCTCGACACCGGCCTTGATGCCACCGACTGGCAAAAGCTCGTCGGCACCTACAACGCCATTGTCGAGCGCGAGCTGGGCAAACCCTTCCCGCAGGACGTGCATGCGCAGCTGTGGGGTGCGGTCGGCGCGGTGTTCGGATCGTGGCAGGCCGAGCGGGCCAAAGTCTATCGCCGCCTGAACGATATCCCCGAGGATTGGGGCACCGGCGTCACCGTGCAGGCGATGGTCTTTGGCAATATGGGGGAAACGTCTGCCACCGGAGTCGCCTTCACCCGCGATCCCGCGACCGGCGAACATGCCTATTACGGCGAATATCTGATCAACGCGCAAGGGGAGGATGTCGTCGCCGGCATCCGCACCCCGCAATATCTGACCAAGGCCGCGCGCGAGCGGGCCGGGGCAAAGCCTGCGTCGATGGAAGAGGCGATGCCGGAGACGTTCGCCGAACTGGCGGGGGTGTTCGACATTCTGGAACGCCATTACCGCGACATGCAGGACATTGAGTTCACCGTCGAACGCGGCAAGTTGTGGATGCTCCAGACCCGCTCGGGCAAGCGGACCGCGAAGGCGGCGCTGAAGATCGCCGTCGACATGGCCGATGAAGGGCTGATCGGTAGCGACGAGGCCATTTTGCGGGTCGATCCGGCGGCGCTCGACCAATTGCTGCACCCGACGCTCGACCTGACCGCCCCGCGGGATGTGCTGACCAAGGGGCTGCCCGCCTCTCCCGGTGCCGCCACCGGCAGGGTGGTGTTTGACAGTGACACCGCGACCCGCTGGGCAAGCGATGGGCAGGATGTCATCCTCGTCCGCACCGAAACCAGCCCCGAGGATATTCACGGCATGAACGCGGCGCGCGGCATCCTGACCGCGCGCGGTGGCATGACCAGCCACGCGGCTGTCGTCGCGCGCGGCATGGGGCGCCCTTGCGTGTCTGGCGCCGGCAGCCTCGCGATTGATCACAAGGCGCGGGTGATGCGGGTGGCGGGGCGCGAGGTGCGGGAAGGCGATCTGCTGACGCTTGATGGCTCGACCGGTGAGGTGATGGCCGGCCGCGTCCCGACGGTTCAGCCGGAATTGACCGGCGATTTTGGGCGGTTGATGGAATGGGCCGACGTCAAGCGCCGCCTGAAGGTCCGCGCCAATGCCGAAACCCCGCTCGACTGCCGCACGGCGCGCGGCTTCGGGGCGGAAGGCATCGGCCTCTGCCGCACCGAGCACATGTTCTTCGACGCGAGCCGGATCAGTGCGGTGCGCGAAATGATCCTTGCCGAGGACGAGGCGGGCCGCCGGGTGGCGCTCGCCAAACTGCTCCCCGAACAGCGCGCCGACTTCACCGAGATTTTCGAGATCATGGCCGGGCTGCCGGTGACGATCCGCTTGCTCGATCCACCGCTGCACGAGTTTCTGCCGCACCGGGAGGAAGATTTCGAGGAGGTGGCGAAGGCCTCGGGCGTTGCGGTCACAACGCTGCGCCGTCGCGCCGCCGAACTGCACGAGTTCAACCCGATGCTCGGCCACCGGGGGTGCCGCCTCGGCATCAGCTACCCCGAAATCTACGAAATGCAGGCCCGCGCCATTTTTGAAGCGGCGGTGGATGTCGCAAAGCGCACCGGCGCGACCGTGGTACCCGAAGTCATGGTGCCGCTCGTCGCCACCGCCCGCGAACTGGAGTTGACCAAGGCGACCATCGATGCGGCAGCCAAGGCGGTGTTCGCCGAGACTGGCCACGCGCTCGACTATCTCGTCGGCACGATGATCGAGCTGCCGCGCGCCGCACTTCGCGCCAGGGAAATCGCGGGCGACGCCGAATTCTTCTCCTTCGGCACCAACGACCTGACCCAGACCGCACTCGGGATCAGCCGCGACGATGCTTCACGTTTCCTTGGCATCTACGTCGATAAGGGCGTCTATGCGCGGGACCCGTTCGTCTCGCTCGATGTCGACGGGGTCGGGGAGTTGATCGAAATGGCAGCGGAGCGCGGACGTTCGGTGCGACCAGGGCTGAAGCTTGGCATCTGCGGCGAACATGGCGGCGACCCGGCCAGTATCGCGTTCTGCGAAGGGCTTGGCCTTGACTATGTCAGCTGCTCGCCGTTTCGGGTGCCGATCGCCCGGCTGGCGGCGGCGCAGGCCGCACTGCGACATCTGGCGGCGGCATGACCCGCGCCCTCATCCAGCTGTCGGTTGCGGTTCTGACGCTTGCGGCCTGCGATGCGCCGAAGGCGACCGCCCGCGTGGACAATCCAGCCCGGTCGGTGGCATTTGCGACCTCAAAGCTGCAATATGCGGGACGCTGGGCTGAAAGCGCGGCGCTCTGCGAGAGCAAGTGGTTTGACTTCGGGGCTGATCAGCTGCGGACCCGCGACAATCTCAGTTGTATTTTCCAGCGCGAAACGCCGACGGCGGCTGGGATCGACATTGAGGTCGCGTGTATCGGCGACGGCGTTTCCTCGGTCGAACAATGGAGCCTCGGTGCCATGCCGGATGCCCGGATGTCGATGGTCCGTGATACCCAGCCGCCGATCCTGCTGACCCGCTGCCCGGAGATTTAGCGCGGTCGGGTGTGTGACGCTTATAAGCCACACCTTGTGTGGAATATTACAAATATGTTTCCTGAGCTGCGACATATTGTTGCGCGGGCTGTGCAGCCGGTTAATTCTCCGTTCAAGGTTCGTGCGGGCCGTCCGCAGTGAATTCTGACCTGATCATGGGGACCCCTATCATGCGTTTCGACCGTATCCTGCTCGCCAGTTCGGCGCTGACTACCATCATGTTTGCCCAGGCTGCCACTGCGCAGACGCCTGCACCTGCTGCCCCTGCGGTGGCGGTCGCCGATGCAGCGGCGGACGATGAGGATACGATTCTCGTGACGGGCTCGCGCATCCCGCGCCCGCAGTTTGAGGGAACGATTCCCGGTGGTCAGATCACTGCCAAGGACATTGAGCTTCGCGGCTTTACCAGCCTGATCGATGCCCTGAACGACAACCCGTTGGTCGGCCCGGGCGCTTCGCCAATCGGCAACGCCGGTGGACAGGCAGCGTCGCTTGGTGCGTCCTTTGTCGATTTGCTTGACCTTGGCACGGCACGCACTCTGTCATTGGTCAACGGGCGTCGTTTCGTGTCGGGCAATTCCGGAACGCTGTTTGTTGCCGCGAATGCGACCGGCGGCCAGGTTGACCTTAACGTTATCCCGACCGAATTGGTCGAGCGCACCGACATTCTGACAGTTGGCGGCGCGGTCGCTTACGGGTCCGACGCGATTGCCGGGGTGGTGAACATTATCCTGAAGGACAATTATGAGGGTATTCGCACCTCGGCCCGCGCCGGGGTCTCCGACAAGAATGACGCCTTCAATTATCAGCTCGCGGTAACCGCGGGGCGGAACTTTGCCGAGGATCGCGGCAACATCGCGATTTCAGGCCAGTTTAACCATGATGACGGCCTTCAGGGTGACCAGCGCGACGATTTCTCGCCAAACTATCTGGCTCCGACATTCTTCGGGAACGGCGGGCGGCGGAACACCGCATTCGCCGCAGCGATTCCGATTGACGTGACCAATTCCAACAACGGTGCCTTCCTCCGTGCATCTGATGATGGTGTGCCGGGCAACCGGTTCCTGCCGCTGATCAACGGCGGCAGCATCCTGGTGTCGCCGGGTGGCTCGGTGTTCCAGTTCCTCGGGACACTCCCGGCGGGAACGACGGCAACAACCTTCAATGGTATTGTCGCAGGAACGCAGGCAGCATCCATACAAAATTTGTCAGGCGCAACGCAGATCGTTCCCGGCGTCGGGGTGTCCTCGTCCGCCACCACGAATGGTCTGAGCGGGAATGCGCCATCGATCGGCAATGTGGCAACGCTTCCGGCGGGCACCTTCACGCGCTTTGCGCCAACGACCCTGCCTACCGGCGTCACGGCCGCTGCTGTTATCGCCGCACTCGCCCCGACCTTCACGGTGCCGGTTGGCACGACCGCCGCGCAACTCAGCACGCTGGCGATCAACCTGTTGCAGGCGAATCGGCCAACCCCGCGTGAATATCTGACGACCAATCCCAACACGCCTATCAACGCCTTCCTCGGGTCCTTCGTTCCGGCGTTCCTTGATGTCGCCAATACCGATGCGGCCAGCGCCCAGTTCCTGCCGCGGACAGCAGTTCCGTTGCGCTTCGACAATTCGGGTGCCCTGGTGCCCTTTGTTCCTGCGGTCCTCAGCCCAACGACGCCAGGTACGCTCGGCGGCGCACCGGGCGGTGACTTCTTCAACCCGACCGCATTCACGGTGCTGCGGACTCAGCAGAACCGCTACATTGGCAACGCGCTCGGTCATTTCGATGTCACACCGCACATTCGCTTCTACACCGAAAATCTGTTTGCGCGGGTCGAGAATACATCGCTGCGCAACAACGCCAGCCAGAACGCCATTTCGGCAGGCGGCACAGAAAATGCGGTGATTGTTGCCAGCATCAACAACCCGTTTCTGTCAGCAGCGGCGCGCACGACGCTGATCAATTCTGGGGTCAGTGCCACCAACGGTTTGTTCGCGCTGTCGCGGACCAATCAGGACGTGACCGGCGACCAGCCCGCCTTTGTGACGTCGAATACTTATCGGTCGGTCAATGGCATCAAGGGCGACTTTTCGGTCCTCAAGCGCGATTTCACTTATGACGCGTCTTTCACCTACGGTCGGTCCGAGGCAACGATCCGGAATACCAACATCCGTGACGTGGAATATGCGCTGGCGCTTGACGCCGTGACCAATGCTGCGGGCCAGATTGTCTGCCGCGTGCAGACCCCCGGCGCATCGACCGCCCTGCCGTTGGGCGTCGTCAATTCGACGCTGTTGCGCGTCAAGGGCGCCGATGGCGTGCTCGTCGAACAGCTGGTTCCGCGCGTCGTGACGGCTGCCCAGATTGCTGGTTGCTCGCCGCTGAACCCGTTTGGTTTCAACCAGCTGTCGGAGGCGGCGAAACGCTATGTCCGTTTCGATGCCGTCGCCAAAAACACCGGCGAGCAGCTGTTTGGCCAGGCAACCATCGCAACCTCCAGCCTGATCGAGCTGCCCGGTGGCGGTGTTGGCCTGGCGGCAACCGGGGAGTGGCGGCGTGAGTCGCTGGATTACCGGCCAAGCGCCGATCAGCAACTTGGTGTCTCGCGCGGAGCCGCGCTGGCAGCGACGGCGGGCACGGTCAAATCGGTCGAAGGTGCGCTTGAGGCGCGCATCCCGATCTTTGGCGATGACTTCAAACTGCCGTTGTTCCAATCGCTGGAGTTCAGCCCGGGTGTCCGCTTCGTCAAACAGGACGGCGATGCACCGGACGTTCGCCGCCTGAATGGGACACTGGAGACCAATACGGCGACCGGCAAGACCGAGACACTGTACAGCCTTGCGGGCACATGGCGGCCGATCAAGGATATCCAGTTCCGCGGCAACTATACGCGTTCGATTCGCCAACCATCGGTTGTTGAGTTGTTCCTCGGCAACCAGCCGGCGTTCAACACGCCTGTTGATCCCTGTGCCAACAACAACATCGGATCCGGGAATTTCCCGGCCAACCGCCGGACAAACTGCGAGCTTGAGGTTGTACGGCTTGGCATCGCGCCGGACCGTGTCGCCGCTGGCGTATTCCTGAATTCGTTTGTCGCTGCCGGTCAAGCCCTGCAGGGCGGGTTTGCCGGTTCCGTCGCGCTCAAGCCGGAGAAGGGCAAGAGCTATACATTTGGGGCCGTGGTCACCCCGCGGTTCATCCCGTCACTGTCGTTCTCAGCGGATTACATCAACGTCGAAGTCCGCAACCAGATCATCCCGACGACTCTCGGGACCGCTGCCCAACTTTGCTTTGACAGCGCAACCTTCGGCAGCACCGTCTCGACGATCGGCGTGAATTCTTGCGGGTTCTTTGATCGGGAACCAACGGTGACTGGTGGAACGCCGCAGTTCAACATCCGCAATGGTTTTGCATCAGGGTTCATCAATCTCGGCGCGCTCCAGGTGAAGGCGATCAACGGGTCTGCCCGGTATCAGTTTGAACTTTCCGACGTTTTGGGTGCGAGCCGGACCGGCAAGATCGAGCTGTCTGCGAACGCCTATCACCTGATGCACTTTATCAGCTCGTCGGCTGGCGATTTCAGTGACAATCAGGACACTGCTGGTAGCTTCTTCCAGCCGAAGTGGGAAACCCAGCTGAGCGCCCGATACACGAATGGGCCGCTCTCGACACAGCTCACATGGAACTGGCAGAACAAGACGCGTGTATTCAGTGGCGGAGTGCCGGCGACCATTGAAAATCAGGACATTCTGAATTTCGAGTCGTTCAGTACATTCGATGGTACGGTTTCCTATGATGTGACCGAAGCGGTTGCGTTGCAGGTCAATGTGCGGAACATTTTGGACAAGCGCTATGCTGGCGTGAACGGCTTTGGCAGTGCGGCAAGCGGCGTTGGCGCGTCAGGCCAGGTCGACCTGATCGGACGCCGTTTCCAGGCAACTGCCCGGGTCAAGTTCTAGTTCGTCGTTCACTGCGTGGATTTTGGGCCGGGGCAGCAATGCTCCGGCCCTTTTCACATCATGTTGCACCAGGCGGCGTCCTGGCACCGCCTAAAATCTTGCGAACAGCTCCGCCGGGTTGGTGAACGCCTTGAACTCCAGCGCATTACCAGCCGGGTCGAGCAGGAACATCGTCGCCTGCTCCCCCTTCCGGCCTGCAAAGCGGACATGCGGCTCGATGACAAATTCGGTGCCCGCTGCCCGCAGGCGTGTGGCGAGCGCGTCCCAAGGCTCGCGGTCCATCACCAGCCCGAAATGCGGTACCGGCACTGCATCGCCGTCAACATCATTGGTCGGCGGGGCGGCCGCGCGCGGCGCGAGATGCACGACCAGCTGATGGCCGTGAAAGTCGAAATCAACCCAGTGCGGATCCGACCGGCCTTCGGGGCATCCCATCACGCCGCCATAGAACCCCCGGGCCGCACCCAGATCATCGACCGGTATCGCCAGGTGGAACAACGGCGTCGCCATCAGATTGAGGCATGCAGGCGGTCGAGCCGCGCCCGTGCATCGTCGCTGGCATCAGGCGCGTCGCCACCGAGCTGCGCGTCGAGGCGCTTCACCCGGCCATAGAGGTCGATGCTGGCGGCCATCAGGTTCCGGGCGGGTGTCGGCAACAGGTCAAGCCGAACGTCCGGGCTTCCGACATCGGTCGCACGTCCCAATCGTCTTGTCGGCTCAGCGGCCTCGTCCGGGGTCAATTCCCGCGCCTCGACCGCCTTGCGAACCATCAACCACGCCACCACATGCATGAGCCGCGTCGTGACCCTGAGCGATTCGCAACTGAACGTTACGCGCGCCAGCGGATCGAGCGCCCCCCGATCCTTCGCGCCCTCAACATCAAAGTAGCGCCTCGCCGAATCGGCAAGTGCCATCGCCTCCAGATACAGCGCTTCGACCAGCTTTGGCGTGATCTCGCGTTGGGGGGCGGTGGTCGTCATTTCCATGATCATGGCACGTCATCTGCCGGTCTTGAAGCCGCAAAACGCCGCCGGGTTGCGACACATTTTGCTTGTCGGGTCGCGAGCCTCTAAAGCCGCCGCATGAATCGCCTCCCCACCGTCGCCATCGTCGGGCGCCCCAATGTCGGCAAGTCGACCCTGTTCAATCGACTCGTCGGCCGCAAAATTGCGCTGGTTGACGATACGCCGGGGGTTACCCGCGACCGGCGGGAGGCTGACGCCTCGCTGTTTGACCTCAATTTCCGCATCGTTGATACCGCCGGGCTGGAAGAAGAAGCGCCCGAATCACTGGCGGGGCGCATGAAATCGCAAACCCATGCCGCGATCCTTGATGCAGATGTTGCGTTGATGGTGATCGATGCCCGCGCCGGGATTACGGCGATGGACCGGCATTTCGCGCGCTGGCTGCGCGAACAGGATGTTGCCACCGTCCTCGTCGCCAACAAGGCGGAAGGGCGGGCGGGCGATCCGGGCTTTTACGAGAGCTTTGAGCTCGGCCTCGGCAATCCGGTGCCAATGTCGGCCGAGCACGGCGAAGGCCTCGCCGATCTGTTCGAGGCGTTGCAGCCGCTGCTTGATCCGCTTGCTCCAGAGCCGGAGCCGGAGATCGGTGAGGAAAGCGATGAGGAGCAAGCCGCGCGGCTGGCCGCCGAACCGCTGAAACTCGCCATTGTCGGGCGGCCGAACGCGGGGAAATCGACACTGATCAACACGTTGCTCGATGAAGAGCGGCTGGTAACCGGCCCGGAGGCTGGCATCACCCGCGATTCCATCGCCATCGACTGGGAATGGCAGGGCCGCCGGGTCCGGCTGGTTGACACGGCAGGACTGCGCCGTAAGGCCAAGGTCACCGAAAAACTCGAAAAAATGTCGGCGACTGACACCAAGCGCGCGATTGATTTTGCCGAAGTCGTGGTGCTGTTGCTCGATGCCACGCTCGGGCTGGAGGCGCAGGACCTGCGTATTGCCGACCTGGTGATCTCGGAGGGTCGGGCGCTGGTCATCGCGCTGAACAAATGGGATGTCGCGGTCGATCAATCACGGCTGTTCCAGGGGGTGTCGAAGGCGCTGGAGGAGGGGCTGGCGCAGATCAAGGGCGTGCCGCTGCTGGCGTTGTCAGGCGCAACCGGCAAGGGCCTCGATATGTTGCTCAAGGTGGCGTTCGAAGCGCGCGACGGCTGGAGCCGCCGCATCTCGACGTCGGCGCTCAACCGCTGGTTCGAGTCTGCGACGAACCGCAACCCACCGCCCGCCCCCAATGGTCGTCGCATCAAGCTGCGCTATGTCACGCAGGCAAATATCCGCCCGCCGACGTTCGTGGTGTTTGGCAACCGGCTTGACGAACTGCCCGAAAGCTATCGCCGCTATCTGATCAACTCCTTGCGCGACGACTTGGGCTTTGCCGGCGTCCCGATCCGGCTCAACCTGCGCGGGTCAAAGAATCCGTTTGTCTGAGCGTCGGCGCGACGGCGGCCACGTCCGTACCCATCCCGCCGCTTGAACGCGGGACCGGGGCGGCGTAACCCGGTAACATGGCAGCCAAGAGGGAGCTTCAATGAAACTCGCATCGCTGAAGGGCGGCCGCGACGGGCGGCTTGTCGTTGTGTCGCCGGATCTCGCATGGTGTGCCGATGCCAGCCATATCGCCGCGACCATGCAGGCAGCGCTTGATGATTGGGATGCGTGCGAGCCACGCCTGCGATTGCTGGCGCAGGACCTGGCCCATGAAGCGATCCCGATGATGCGCTTTCATGAACGCGATGCCCATTGTCCGCTGCCGCGCGCCTTCCAGTGGGTGGATGGCTCGGCCTATGTCAATCATGTCGAACTTGTCCGCAAAGCGCGCGGTGCCGACATGCCCGCCAGCTTCTGGACGGAACCGCTCGTCTATCAGGGCGGGTCGGACGATTTCACCCCGCCGCGCGACGCGATCCGTGTTCCCGACGAGGCCTTTGGTATCGATTTCGAGGGCGAAATTGCGGTTGTCACCGGCGATGTGCCGATGGGCTGCACCGAGGCAGAGGCCGTCGGGCACGTCCGGCTGGTGTTGCTGGTCAATGACGTCAGCCTGCGCAATCTCATCCCGGGCGAACTTGGCAAGGGATTTGGCTTTTACCAGTCAAAACCCTCGACCAGTTTTGCCGCCGTTGCGGTCACGCCAGACGAACTCGGCGAGGCATGGCGCGGGGCGAAGCTCCATTTGCCGCTGCTGTCAGCCGTCAACGATCAGCCGTTCGGCAAGCCTGATGCGGGCGTTGATATGACCTTCAACTTCGCCCAGCTGATTGCGCATGTTGCCAAGACCCGCCGACTGGGTGCGGGAACGATCGTCGGTTCGGGCACGGTGTCGAACAAAGATGGTAGTTCACCGGGTAGACCGGTTGCGGCGGGTGGCCTTGGCTATTCGTGCATCGCCGAAATCCGGATGATTGAGACCATCGCTGCGGGCGCGCCGAAAACGCCATTCCTCGCCTTTGGTGACCGGGTCCGGCTTGAGGTCAGGGACGCTGCCGGGCACTCGGTCTTCGGGGCGATTGACCAGATGGTCGAAGCGGGATGAGCGACCGGACCCTTTACACCTATTGGCGGTCGTCGGCGGCCTACCGCGTCCGCATCGCGCTCAATCTGAAAGGTCTCAAATGGTCGCCGAAATCCGTTGACCTGCGGTCGGGCGCGCAAAGCGGGGTTGGCTTCAAACTGCTCAACCCGCAGGGGATGATCCCGTATCTGATCGACGGCGAGGTCGGACTGAACCAAAGCGTAGCCATCATCGAGTGGCTTGACGAGACTTACCCCGAGCCACCGCTTCTCCCGACCGACGCACTGGCTCGCGCCCGGGTCCGCGCGGCGTCGCTCACCATCGCGTGCGATATTCACCCGCTGAATAATCTGCGCGTCCTCAACTATCTCCGCTCGGAGTTTGGCCAGGATCAGGACGCCGTCGATAGCTGGTCACGCCACTGGATCGAGGCCGGGTTTGAAAGCCTTGAGGAAATCGCCGAAGGGTCAACCGGGCCTTATCTGTTCGGTGACACCGTCACGCTCGCTGATATCTGCCTTGTGCCACAGATGTACAACGCGCGCCGGATGCAGGCCGATGTGGCGCGCTTCCCGAGACTCGGCGCGATCGACAAGGCGCTGGTTGCGCTCCCGGCGTTCAACGCCGCCCGACCGGAGGCGCAACCCGACGCTGACGTCTGACCGGTCGGGGGCGTTCACACCGACCTGCCGCCGTTCGCTGTTGCAATCGCAGGCGCGCGGCCCGTAAGGGGCGGGATGCGATTTCTCTCTGACAATGCCGCGTCAGCCTGCCCCGAGGTTATGGCGGCGGTCGCCGGTGCCAATGTTGCGACCGACCACGCTTATGATGGCGATCCGTGGTCGGCGCGCCTTGATGAGGCTTTTTCCGATCTGTTTCGCACCGGCTGCCGCGTTTTTGCAGTGTCGAGCGGGACGGCGGCCAATTCTCTGGCGCTGAGCTGCCTCGTGCCACCATTTGGCGCGGTCGTCTGCCACCGGGAGGCACATATTCATGTCGACGAATGTGGCGCACCGGAATTCTTCAGCGGGGGCGCAAAGCTGCTGTTGTGCGACGGGCCCGATGCAAAACTGACGCCCGACAGCATCGCGCGCGGGCTGGCGTCGCTGCGCGGCGATGTGCATCAGGTTCAGGCGCGGGCGCTCTCGCTCACGCAGGCGACCGAATATGGGACGGTCTATTCGCCAGCCGAGGTCAGCGCCCTGGCTGGTTTCGCAAAATCGCGCGGCTGGCGGGTGCATATGGACGGGGCGCGCTTTGGCAATGCGGTCGCCCAGCTTGCCTGCCATCCAGCCGATGTGACGTGGCGTGCCGGCGTTGACGTGTTGAGTTTTGGCTTCATCAAGAACGGTGGCATGTCAGCCGAAGCGGTGGTGTTCTTCGATGCTGATCTCGCAGCGGACATGCCGTTCCGCCGCAAGCGCGCCGGACAGATGCCGTCCAAAGGCCGGTTCAATGCCGCGCAATTGCTGGCGATGGTGGGAAGCGGCGCCTGGCTGCGCAATGCGACTGCCGCCAATGCCGGTGCGCAGGCGCTGGCACAGGCGGCTGGCGCACGACTGACCCATCCGGTCGAGGCCAATGAGGTGTTCGTCAATATCGGTGACGCGGGCGCGCGGCTGCGGGCGGAGGGTTTCAGTTTCTACGACTGGGGCGACGCCGGGTCTGGGGAGGCGCGGTTTGTCGTGTCATGGGATCAACCGCCATCCGACATTATCGCGCTTGCAACGGCCCTCGCCGCGCTGTGAGAGGCCGCACACTCGTTCAGTTCTGGATTGTCACGTTGATCTGGGGATCGACGTGGTTGATCATCAAGAGCCAGCTGGAGACCGTCCCGTCGACATGGTCGGTCGCATACCGGTTCATCACGGCGGGCGTCCTCATGCTGGGGTTCTGCGCTGCCGCGGGAAAGCCGATGCGCTTGTCACGCCAGGGCCATCTATTCGCACTGGCAATGGCCGTCGCGCAGTTTGTTGGCAATTTCAACCTTGTCTATCTCGCCGAAATGCACATCACATCGGGGCTGGTTGCGGTTGCCTTCGCCTTGCTGGTCGTGCCGAATTCGCTGCTGGCGTGGGCCTTTCTTGGTCAGCGGGTCACGGCGCGCTTCGTGATTGGCAGCGTGATCGGCATGGTCGGCGTGGCGATGCTGTTCCAGCATGAACTGGTGACTGCGCAATGCAGCACGGAGGTTTTGGCCGGCCTCGGGCTCACCCTGTGCGCGATCCTGTGCGCGAGCACTGCCAATGTGCTTCAGGCAACCGATATCGCCCGCACCCAGCCGCCGTTCACCAGTCTTGGCATTGCCTTTCTGTATGGCGGCCTGCTTGATGCCGGGCTGGCGTTCGTGACAGCGGGTCCGCCGGTCATTGACACCTCGTTGACGTATCTCGGCGGTCTCGCGTTTCTCGCGATCATTGCGAGCGCGGTAGCCTTTTTGCTCTATTTCGAATTGATCCGCGCTGTCGGGCCAGCCAAGGCGGCCTACTCCAGTCTGGTAACCCCGTTCATCGCGCTGGCACTTTCGACCCTGTTCGAAGGGTACCGCTGGACGCCCTACGCTGTCGCCGGTGCGGTCCTGGCAGTCAGCGGCATGTGGATCGCGCTGACCTCTCGGCGGGCCTAGTTCAGGGTCGGTATTCGCGTTCGATGTGACCCTTCAGATCGGCCTCGGTGAACCACACCGGCTTCCACTGCTCGGCTGCAAACAATTTGGCCTGATCGGCATAATGTTTGCTGCTAGGTCGTTCGATCGCTGCCCCCCACGGCTGGATGCTCCAGGACTTTGCCGCACCCGATTTGTCCCATTCGGTCCACTGGATGAAGCTGTCACCATTGTAGCCGTCGAGCGTCCCGGTTTTGTCGTTTCGCTTGGTATAGAGCGCGCGCAGCGTGTCGGGGCCGCCAAGCACGGGGATGCTCGTCGCTCCCCGCGTCACGCGCTGCACGTCCGCAAAGGGCGGATCGAGACGCCCGTGATATTTCATCAGGAACGCCACACATTCCACCAGCGCAGGTCGGGCGTCGTCAAACGGCAGCTGAAAATACCCCGAGCGCGCGCCGGTCCCAAGCACCGCAGCCGCCAGAGCATCGGCGGACCCCTTGCCGTCCTGCGTCCAGTCCCAGGTCTTCAGCAAGGCCTGTGCCTTCGCCAGATCGGGGGCGCCCCTTGTGTCGACCGCAAGGATCAGCGCCATCCATTTCCCGGCCCAGCCTGACTTGCTGTAGGCTGTGTCAAACTTGATGCGCAGCAGATCGGCGCGGCTGATCTTGGCGTCGCCGTGCTCGGCGAACAATTCCTCAAACCTGTACGCACGATTGGACATATTGGTCTCAATCCCCAACCGCTCCGAATAGTCGCTGCGCTTCAGATTGTCGGCGGGCGCGGTCGCAAGGAACGGGGTATTGTTGGAATTGGCCACCCAGCCCGCTGCCGGATCGATAATCGCCGGATAGGCTGAAAATGGCACATAGTCGGTCCATAGCGCCTTTGACGTGTCACCCGGCAGGACGCCGCGCCAGTCATATCCGGCAGGACGGTTGGGGAAGCGGGCGTTGTAGAACATCCCGATATGGCCGGCGGCGTCACCATAGACAAAATTGGTGGCGTTTATGGCTTGGGTCGCCATGATCGCCTTCCATTCGGCAAAGTCCTTTGCCTTGTTCAGGCGGTAATATTGTTCGACGCTGCGCAGGTCGTCGATCCCGGCATAGCGCACCGCATAGGCACCCGATTTGTTGATGAGCACCGGGCCGTGCACCGAACGATAGACATTGCGCGGGATCGGCAGGGCAAAGGGTCCGAATTTCACCCGCAGCCAGACGCGCTTTTTCTCCAGTGGCAGCCATTTGCCATCATAGCGATAATGGCTGCCGTCGCTGTCGAGTACCAATTTGTAGGTGTCGATCAGGTCGGGCCGGTTGACGGTATTCGTCCAGCCAAGCGTCTTGTTGCGACCCAGCAGCGGATACGGTGCGCCGGGGAACAACGCACCGGCAAAATCCCAGCCCTGTTCCGAATGGACAACCACTTCATACCACGACACTGGCCCCGCCCACGGCTGGTGGGAGTTGGAGACAAGGCGCGTTATGCCATCAGCCGACCGGCCCGGAGCGATGGCAAAGGCGTTCGATCCGCGTTCCTCGGTCAATCCGCCGTCACGCGGAATCGGCTTGTCAGCGACGATGGCACCCAAAGTCTTGTCCAACCCGTAAAAGAACGGCGAACGCAGTGCGAAACCAGCGGCGATATCCTTGCCGTTGACGGGGAACAGGTTGCGCAGCGGTACTTCAGCCGGGTGGGTGTCAGCAAATCGGTTGAGTCCGGCGGCATAGCCATCAAGCAGCGCCCGCGTATCGGGCGCGAGCTTTTGATAGTCGCGGTCGGTCGTCGCCCAGATACCGAGCAGATGGCTGGCATAGTCCACCGCCGCTGCATCCTGCCCGAGGATCGCGCCCGACCGGCCCCGGACACTGGCGACCACCGATGTGATGGTACTGAAATCATCCTCCGCCTCGGCATAGGCAAGGCCATAGGCAACATCGGCGTCGGTCTTGCCGAAGATATGCGGTACGCCAAACGTGTCACGAGCGATCCGGACATCATGCGCTACGGCAGGCGGCGGGGCCGGGGCGTCCGCAAACAGCGGTTCCCAGACCACCAAGCCAACCACTGCCGCAACGACCACAGCGCCGGTTCCCAAGCCGATCGTACGCCAAACACCCATCACAAATCCCCTGCTCGCATTTGACCTTAGGCCGGGGCACCACCGACATACCAGACTGGTCAATGCGGGAGCGTCACAACGGCGTAACTTGACGGCAGCAGGTCGCGCCACCAGTCTGCCCCGACCTTATTGGAGACCGACTATGAAAGCCCCCATTCTTTTCGCGCTGATCATCGCAACACCAGCCGTCGCCCAGCAGGATTTCTCAAAGGTCGAGGTCAAGACCGAGAACATCGCGCCCGGCGTCGACGTGCTATTCGGTGCAGGCGGCAATATCGGCGTGTCATCGGGTGCCGATGGTGTGTTCATCATCGACGATCAATTTGCGCCACTGACCCCCAAAATTCAGGCCGCCATCGCCAAATTGTCACCCAAACCTGTGCGGTTCGTGATGAACACGCACTGGCACGGCGACCATAGCGGCGGGAACGAGAATTTCGGGACAGCCGGTGCGGTCATCGTCGCGCACGATAACGTCCGCCTGCGGATGTCAACCGACCAGTTCATCGCGGCGTTCAAAAGCACCGTTGAGGCATCCCCGGCCATTGCGCTCCCCGTTGTGACCTTCGCGGATGGTGTGACCTTTCACCTGAACGGTGAAACCATTCGCGCCGTGCACGTCGCCCCGGCCCATACCGACGGGGACAGCATCGTCCGCTTCGAAAATGCCAATGTCGTCCACATGGGCGACACCTATTTCTCCAGTGGCTACCCATTTATTGACCTGTCATCGGGCGGTTCGGTCCTTGGGGTCATCGCGGCCGTCGATAAGGGCCTCGCGATGGGCGACGCAAAGACCCGTTACATCCCCGGTCACGGTCCGCTGACCGGGCCTGCCGAATTGCGGGCCTACCGCGCGATGCTCAGCGCGATTGTTGGCAAGGTCAGTGCCGGTATCAAGGCGGGCCAATCACTCGACGCGATCAAAGCATCAAAACCAACCGCTGCCTATGACGCAAAATGGGGCGGCGCCTTCATCAACCCCGACAATTTCGTGACGACCGTTCACGCCAGTCTGACCGCGAAGAAGTAGCTGATGTCTTGAAAATGGTGCCCGGGGACGGAATTGAACCGCCGACACCGTGATTTTCAGTCACGTGCTCTACCAACTGAGCTACCCGGGCACACCCAAAGGCGGGCGAGCGGCGGGGTATAGGCAAATGGCCTATTCCTTGTCCAGCGCCGTTTCATCGACGGGTTCGCCGGGGACGACATAGGCACCGCCCAGCCAGTTCAGCAGGTCACGGTCGCGGCAGCGTACCGAGCAGAAGGGTTCATGCTCGGGCGCCGCCGCGCGGCGACACAATGGGCATTTTGCCTCAGGCTGGACTGACATGGACATGTCCTGCCGATATGGCCAACGCAGGGTCAGTGTACAACCGCGCGGTTGCGCCGGTGCGCCGTTCGAGTTCGCCCTGCAACGCCGGTCGTGCCTTCAGCCAGGCGATAACCGCAGGGGCGGCACACAGCGTTCGCACCCCAATCCCGGTTGCTCGTTCCGCCTGCCGTAGCAACGCGAGTGCCGCCGATTCGACCGGTGCGCCTTGCATCAATTCAAACATCGAGGCTCGGGCCCGCCGCCGCACGATCTGGAGGAACCCGAAGCCGTTGACGGCGGTGCGCTCGAATGGCTGCGGCAGAAACTGGTCGATGATCGCAGCGATCCGCTGCCGTTCGGCCTTGTCCTTGCAGGTCGGGAAATCGATGCCAATGCTGCCGCCGATCCCGTGTCGCCGGATTGCGCGCGCCGCGGCTTCGGCTCCGGCGCGGGCCAGTTCGGCGGCGGGCAATGCGCCATCGATATCGATCAGCGTCATGGCAGGCGTCACCGCAACCGCCAGCGTGCCGCCGACGAAGGGGATGACGCCCGACCGCGCCTCCTCCAGCATCTCCGACCAGCCCGCCATTTCAAGCGAATCGGCTTGATGCGCGAATAACTCCCGACCGGAACCCAGGCGCTCGATCAGCGTTGGGGCTGCCGATTCTGCCATCGCATGACTGGGCACTGCCTTGGGCAGGCGCGGGCGACCGACTTCGGGAATGGCGTCGCGCACAATCTCGACGAACAGGCCCGCGCCCTGTGTCACGCCGCGCGGCAGCGGGTCGAGTAGCGCTTGCTCCGCACCGACCGTAACAATTCCACGCCGCCCCGGGACCAGAATCGTCGTCAGCTGCGCCTGGCACACCGCCCCGGCGCGCAAGCCTCCGGCGCGCTCGATATGCAGCTCTGCGATGCGCCCATCGTCGATCAGCGCGGCCCGGAGCTCACCGATGCCGCGTTCGAAGATCAGCTCAGGCAACGTCGATCCCGCTCGCCCGCAGTAAGGCCGCCGTCTCGAACAGCGGCAGACCGACAACGCCCGAATAGCTGCCCGCCAGCGCCCGAATGAAGGCCGCTGCCCGGCCCTGAATCGCATAGCCGCCGGCCTTGCCGAGGCCTTCTCCGCACGCGACATAGGCGTCGATATCGGCGATCGTCAGTCGCTTGAACGTCAATGTCGAAATTGACACCCGCGATCGCAGCTTGCCGCCATGATCAACCACCGCCACCGCCGAGATGACCTGCTGACGGCGCCCCGACAGCAACGCTAGCAGCTCGCGTTGTACCGTCGCAGTGTTGGCTGGCGGCAGAATACGGCGGCCAACCGCAACTGTGGTGTCGCCTGCCAACACCACCTCGCCATCTGCGCGTGTCACCGCCCGCGCCTTCGCCATGGCCAGACGCAACGCATAAACGCGCGGCAATTCTCCCTTCAGCGGCGACTCGTCGATGTCAGGCGATGTGACCCGCGCGGGCACGACGCCGATCTGGGCGAGCAACGCCAGGCGGCGCGGCGAGGAGGAGGCAAGGACGAGCGCTGTCATAGGCGCGGCTGTGCGGCAAGCCGCCGGTCAGTGCAACCTCAGCCGACCCAACGCACGCTTGCCCCATGCGGATGGACGTGCGCAAGCAGCCGATCCTCGCCGTCTGGCCACAGGCGCAGCCGGAGGGTTGGCGGCGGCCCGAGTACAACGGCGTCATCGAGTTCGAAGCGTAGCCAGGCGAGCGGCGCGTCGCGTGTCGCAACGGCACCTGCCCGCTCCATATGGGCTGCGAGCCGGTCCTTGGTGGATTGCGGAAAATATTGGTGGGCAATTGAATGAAATACGACAGTCGCCACGCCGTCGGTTGGGTTGGCATGGACCTCAGCCCATTCGGCAGCGTCTCCCCGGTCAAGCGGCGGAGGGTCAGCCATTGCTGCGTCCAGCGCCGCCGATAGCCGTGCGACGCGCTCGAGCTGATCGGGCCAAACGAACGCAAGTAATCGTTCGCGCGTCGCGGCGTCACGCACGTCGAGAGGCTGGATATCGACGCCGCGCCGGTTTGCGATTCGCACAGTTGCGGTTGGCGGCGGCGGCCCATCCCAGCGCGGTTCCAGCGTGACGGGTGCATCGGCCACGTCGATTGCGAAGCCGCCGAGGCGGTAGGCATAATGGTCGAGCCGCAGATTCAACCCGCCGCTCGCCCCAAGCTCACGCAAGGCCAGCGGCAGGCCGGTTGCCGCAGAGGTCGCCAGCATGCCGGGCATCAGCACTGCCGACCGCATGACCTCATTGGTCTGCGGCGGTGAATCGAGCCAGTCGTGCAGGAACTCGTCATGCTCCGCGATCACGGCGAGCGCCGCGTCGGCCAGAGTGGCTGGATCGGGCGTCGGATTGGGGGGATAGAAACCCGCTAGGTCAGGCACTGCTCCTCGCCGCACCAAGGCGTTCAGCCCGCCGGTCACGCGCATCTGCACGGCCGCCGCGTTGGGATCGCCGGGCCAGTCGAGCAGCCGTCGTCCCGTCCGGCTGTTGCGGTTCAGCGCCTCGGCAAGGCCATCGCACAGCGTCGCCATGAAAGGAGAACCCAGTCGCTCGTTCCAGCGCGCCTGCAGTTTGAACGCCGATCGGACGGCAGCCTCGCTCACCGGGCCTTGCGCAGGCGTTTGGCGTTTGCAGTAACGCTGGCGTGAATCGGTTTCAATCCGGCGGTCATACCGGCGGCCACACCTTCGCCGCTCATCAGCGCCTCTGTCATCGCCATGTTTGCAAGGCCGAACGCCGCCAGCTTTTCAGGGACCATCCGGCCAAGTTCGTCCAAGTTGGCTGCCGATGGATTTCCCATCATCATGACCCGTTTTTGGATCACATAGGCCGACGTCGTGGCCAGCTCCGCGGTGCGCCGCCAAAACTCCATCGCGTCGCGTTGCGCCTTCAGCATCATTCCGAACATCGGCAATTGCCTTCACTTCGCAGTGACGCTGCGGTTGCCGCGCCCACCCCTCTTGTCTACACGCTGGCCGCGTGAACGGCCAACTGATCATTGCACTACCCAAGGGGCGCATTCTCGGCGAAGCGCTGCCGCTGCTGCGTCATGCCGGGATTGAACCCGAGGCTGCCTTTGCTGACGAGGACTCGCGGGCGCTGATGTTTGGCACCAATGTCCCGAACCTGTCGCTGATCCGGGTTCGTGCCTTTGATGTTGCGACCTTTGTAGCCTTTGGCGCGGCCCAGATGGGCGTCGCGGGCAATGATGTGCTGATGGAGTTCGATTTTTCCGAAATCTACGCGCCGGTCGATCTTCGTATTGGCAAATGTCGGCTGTCGGTGGCCGAGCCTGCGGAACAGGCTGCGAACGATGATCCCCGCGCCTGGAGCCATATCCGGGTTGCCACCAAATACCCCAATGTTGCCCGCAAACATTTTGCCGCGCGCGGTGTGCAAGCCGAATGCGTCAAGCTGAACGGGGCCATGGAGCTGGCCCCGGCGCTTGGCCTGACCAGCCGGATCGTTGATCTCGTCTCGTCGGGTCGGACGCTCGCTGAAAACGGACTGGTTGAGGTTGAGGAGATTGCGCAGGTCAGCTCGCGACTGATCGTCAACCGGGCAGCGTTCAAAACCCGCGCGGCAGAGATCGCCCCGTGGATCGAGCGGTTCCGGGAGGCCGTCAATGCCGCTGCGGCTTGAATCTTCGGACGCAGGGTTCGCTGACGCGTTTGCGCGACTTGTTGACGGCAGGCGTGATGCCGATGCCGATGTGTCGGCGGTGGTGTCGGCAATCATTGCCGATGTCGCAAAGCGTGGCGATGCCGCGATCATTGAACTGACCCGGCGACTGGATCATGTCGACCTCGCAAAAACCGGAATGGCGATCAGCGAAGCCGAAATCGATGCCGCCTGTCGCGAAACACCCCCTGACCTGATGGCTGCGCTCCGGCTCGCCGCCGACCGGATCCGGGCGTTCCACGACCTGCAGCGGCCCACGGATCAGGATTCGACCGACGCTGCCGGAATTCGGGCCGGTTGGCGCTGGTCTCCGGTCGATGCAGTCGGCCTGTATGTTCCCGGCGGCCTTGCGAGCTATCCTTCGTCGGTGCTGATGAATGCGATTCCGGCCAAGGTGGCAGGGGTCGGGCAGCTGGTGATGGTGACGCCGACGCCCGATGGTCGATTAAATCCGCTGGTCCTCGCGGCCGCGCGATTGGCGGGCGTTGATACCGTCTACCGGATCGGCGGCGCGCAGGCGGTGGCTGCACTGACGTTCGGGACGGCGACCATCGCACCAGTCGACAAGATTGTTGGCCCCGGCAATGCCTATGTGGCCGAAGCCAAGCGCCAACTCTATGGGCGCGTCGGGATCGATATGGTCGCAGGTCCGTCCGAAATTCTCGTCGTCGCTGACGCGGCCAACAATCCTGCATGGGTTGCCGCCGACCTGATGAGCCAGGCCGAACATGATCCTGTCGCGCAGTCGATCCTGATGACGGACGATGCAGCCTTTGCCGACGCGGTCTGTGCGGAAATCGAGTTGCTGCTCGCGCGTCTGCCAACCGGCCCGATCGCCCGGGCCAGCTGGGATGATTACGGCGCAGTCATCGTCTTGACGTCGCTTGATGAAGCAGCCGACCTGATAAATGCACTTGCTCCGGAGCATCTGGCGATTGCGACGGCTGACCCTGAATCAATGTTCGGCAAGGTGCGCCATGCCGGGTCGGTATTTCTCGGTCGTCATACGCCAGAGGCAATCGGCGACTATATTGGCGGTCCCAACCATGTCTTGCCGACCGGGCGCCGGGCGCGTTTTTCCTCGGGCCTGTCGGTCGCTGATTTCATGAAGCGCACGACATTTCTCGGCGGTTCAACAGAGGGGCTGATGGCAGTTGGCCCGTCGGCAATTGCACTAGCAGAAGCCGAGGGGCTACCGGCCCATGCCGAGTCGGTGCGGGTGCGTATTAGCAAGTCGGGGATGGCATAATGGTAGAAGCAATGATCGACTATTATGATGGCGATACAGCCTGTGAGGCCTTTGTTGCCCATAGCGCGGGCATCGATAAGCGGCCCTGCGTCCTTGTCGCCCACCAATGGGCCGGTCAAACCGACCACGAGCGCACGACGGCGCGCGCCATGGCCGATCTTGGCTATGTCGGGATTGCAATCGATGTCTATGGCAAGGGCGTACGTGGCGACGTTGACGGTGATAAC
>JAYVLC010000133.1:0-5161 GCA_043759675.1 Sphingosinicellaceae bacterium | reverse complement strand
GCAGCGATACGCCGGATTGTCCAAAATCGCCAGATCACCAGCACAGACACCAGAGCGATCACCACCAGCAGCCAGAACGCATCGAGCATGCGGTGAGTTCGGAAGAACAGCGGTGACCAGGCAAGATTCAGCCCGAGTTGCGCGATAAAAAGAGCCGCCGCCAGCCCCTTTCCGCGTGATGACCCGGCCGAGAGCATAAGTCCAAGCGCGGCTCCGATCAGCGCATAGAGCGCAGCCCAGGCCAGCCCGAATGCAGCGCCCGGGGGCTGCAGCTCAGGCTTCACCAGCGCCAAAAACCACGGATTCTGCGCCGCCGACCCGGCAATCCTTGCCGAAGCGGCTCCAAGCACTTCGACGGCCAGAACACAGGCAGCCACAACCAATGTCGTGCGAACCGGCGATGACTGGTCGGTCGCCTTCATACTATTTAGTCACCTCGGTCGTCGGGCTGCCCATCTCGGATTCCAGGCGGCGGGTGACTGCATTGGGTGACCCGGTCCGCCGCGCGAGCCTGTTGTAAAAGGTCGGAATGACAAAAAGCGTCAGGATCGTGGCGATGCTGACGCCCCATACCACCACCGTCCCGATTGCGGCGCGCGCCGCAGCCCCCGCTCCGTCGGACAGCATCAGCGGAATTGCCCCGGCGACGGTGGCGATCGAGGTCATCAGAATGGGCCGGAGGCGACGGCTGGCCGCCTCAATCACCGCGTCGGCAATCGCCTCGCCTTCATCACGAAGCTGGTTGGCAAATTCGACGATGAGGATGCCATTCTTGGCCGCGAGCCCGACCAGCATGACGATGCCAATCTGACTGTAGATATTGAGCGTTCCGCCCATGACGAACAGTCCGAGCAGCCCGCCACCAACGGCCAGCGGCACCGTAAGCACAATCACCGCAGGATGCACAAAGCTTTCGAACTGCGCAGCAAGGACCAGATAAACAATCAGGATCGTCATCCCTAGAATCCCGAATATGGCATTTCCAGCCTGCCGATATGCCAGCGACTCCCCTTTGTAGCCGACTTGCGTGATCTCCGGAATTCCGGCCGCCTCGGTCTCAAGCCAGGTCAACGCCTCGCCCAGCGAATAGCCCGGCGCGAGCCCGCCCCCGATCGTGATGGCGCGCAGCTTGTTGTAGCGCCCAAGCTCACCCGCATCGGCGTAGTTACGTAGCTTCACAACGTTGGACAGCGGGATAAGCTGGGCGCCCCGATTCGACCGAACATAGACGCCGTTCAGGTCGGCGGGTGTGACCCGGTCCGCCTTCTCGGCCTGCAGGACAACATAATATTCCTCGCCGCGGTCGACATAGGTCGTCACGCGCTTCGACCCCATCATGGTTTCCAGTGTCGCACCAATCTCGCTCAGGGACACCCCGAGGTCGCCGGCCCGTGCCGTGTCGACATCAATAAGCACTTGCGGCTTGGTCTCCTTGTAATCGGCATCAAGGTCAACCAGTCCCGGATTGTCATCGGCCGCTGCCAACAGCTTGTCGCGCGCCCGGGCAAGGTCCTCATATGTGTCCCCGGCAATGACGAACTGGATGGGCTGGCCACGGCCACGACTCAAGCCTGACGAAATCGTGGCGCTGACCCGGACCGCCGGCAGTCCCCTCAACGTTTTCTGCGTCGCTTCCAACACGTCGCGGGTTGATTGATCCCGATCCGCCCATGCGGGAAGGAAGACGGTCACACGCCCGCTCGAAAAATCCTCGCTCGCCCCGAAACTGTTCGGCGCACGAACCATGATTGCCCGGATGTCGCCCTTGTCGACTTTTTTCATCAGAGCGGCCTCGACTTCGCGCATGTAGACAACAAGGCGGTCATATCCCGTCCCAACGGCAGCATTGACGATGATCTGGAAATTCCCGACGTCCTCCTCAGGCGCCAGTTCCGACTTCAACGTGCTGCCAACGCCGAGGCAGCCGAGGACAAACAGCATGGCCGCACCACCGACAAGCATCGGCCGGTAGATGATACGCACAAGCACCATCCGGTATCGCGCCCCGAGAATTTCAAACTTCTGATCCACCCAGTGCGTGAATCCGTTCTGAGAATCGTCGCGTTTCAGAAATCTCGAGCACAGCATCGGTGTCAACGTCAAAGCGATGAACCCCGACAGCGCCACCGCGCCAATCATCGCGGCTGCCAGTTCACGGAACAGCATCCCGGTATTCCCGCTGATGAACATCACCGGTACAAACACTGCGCAAACCACAACGGTGGTCGCAATCACCGCAAATGCGACCTGCCGCGCACCGCGATATGCAGCAACCAGCGGCGTCTCACCCTGCTCGATCCGGTAGTGAATATTCTCAAGCACAACGATGGCGTCGTCCACCACCAGCCCGATGGCAAGGACCAGCGCCAACAAGGTCAGCAGGTTGATTGACAGCCCGAAAATCCACAGGACGATGAACGTCGCGATCAGGCAGATCGGGACGGTGATCGCCGGGATCATCGTCGCGCGAGCTGACCCGAGAAACGCATAAATCACCAGCACGACCAAAGCTGCGGCCTCGGCTAGCGTCCGCCAGACATTGTCAATTGCGGCAGCGATAAATTGCGAGCTATCCGTCCCAAGCCGGATGGTGACGTCTTTTGGCAAGGTCCTCCTGATATCCGCGAGTTCGGCCTTGACCGTGGCCGCGACTTCTAAGGTGTTCGCCCCGGACTGACGGACCACGCCCATACCAACAGCCGTCTGACCGTTGGATCGGAACAGGCTGTAGGGATTTTCCGTCGCCTGCTCGATCCGGGCGACGTCACCAAGCCGGACCAGATATCCGTCAGCCCCCCGCCGCAAGATCAGCCCCGAAAAATCGGCAACGGTCTTGTAGGAACGATCAACCCGCACGGTCAGATTCTGCGAGGCGGATTCAACCCGCCCCGCTGGAAGCTCGACATTTTGCCGACGCAGCGCGGCCTCGATATCGCCGGGCGTCAATTCGAAAGCTGCGAGCCTGGCGCGGCTAAGCCACACCCGCATGGCGGGTCGCGCATCTCCGCCAACCTGGACGCGGGCGACACCATCGATCGCGCCAAATCGGTCGACCAGGAAGCGATCAGCATAGTCGCTAAGCTGTGCCTTCGACCATGTGTTGCTGGTCATCACCAGCCAGATAATTGGCTGATCGTCAGCGTCTACCTTGCGAATCTCCGGCGGGTCAGCTTCTTCGGGCAAGCTGCCGAGGACGCCCGAAACACGGTCCCGGACATCATTGGCCGCCGCATCGATATTCCGGCTCGCAGAAAACTCGATCGTGACATTGGACCGCCCGTCAGACGAGCGTGACGTCAAGGATTCCACGCCCTCAATACCGCTGATCCGGTCCTCAATCGGCTGGGTAATCCGGCTTTCAACCACAGCCGCGGACGCACCCCGATAGTTGGTTTCAACTGAGACGACTGGCGGGTCGATGTCGGGATACTCCCGCACCGATAGCCGGAAAAACGCGACGATCCCGAGCACGACCAAAAGGATACTGACAACCGCAGCAAAGACAGGACGCCTGACCGAGATATCGGACAGGATCACCGACCAGCGGCCTTGGTCGGGGTGAATTCAGGGCGCGCTGCCTTGACCTTGCCGCCGTCCCGCACCTTGACTGTGCCTTCGGACACAACCCTGTCACCCAGCTTCAGGCCAGCTCCGATCTCGACCATCCCAGCTTGACGCGCGCCGATTTCCACCGGGACCCGAAGCGCGGTATTTTCGGCATCCACCTTGAAAACATAAGTCCGGTCGCGCTCCGCAACCAGCGCCAATTCCGGTACCGCAATGCGATCGCGCGGGTTCGCGATCACGCGCACCGTCAGCAGCATGCCGGGTCGCAAACGACGGCCATCATTGGGAAGCACCGCCCGCACCGTTACCGACCGCGTGACCGCATCCACAACCGGGTCGATCCCTTCGATCTTCCCGCGAAACACATCGTCCGGGTAAGCAGCGGCCCGGGCCTCGATCGACTGGCCGAGCGCGACTGCCGACAGAAACAACTCGGGCAGGCTAAAGTCGAGTTTGATCGTCGAAACGTCACTGATCGTCGCGATTTCGGTCCCAGCACCGACCGTCGCCCCCTCCGAAATGCGGCGCAGGCTAACAACACCGGCGAATGGTGCGCGGATAATCCGGTCCCCGATCTGCGCGTCGATCTGGCCTGACTGGGCCCGCGCGGCATCAAGCGCGGCGGTCTGTGCCTCCAGCTGGGATCGGGTGGCAAAGCCGCGCTTTGCCAATTCGTTGATCCGGTTGAATTGCTGCTGCGCCTGCTTGACGCGTGCCGCAGCGCTGGCAAGGTCGGCAGTCTCCTCGGAGCGACTGAGTTCGGCAATCACGTCACCCGCCCGAACCGTCTCCCCATCCTGAAACCGCAGCCTAGTGATCCGCTCGGTTACCGTTGATGTCAGTGTCGTGGATTCGCGCGCAAATGCCGTGCCGACCGCTTCGATTCCATCGGAAAACCGGAAATTCCCGACCGCAGACACAACCACTGTCGGTGGCGCCTTGTCGCGACCACCAGGGGCATGATTGGCGTTACCCTTGCCGCAGGCCGCAAGCGATATCGCCGCGACCACCATCAGCACGCCCGAGCCCAGTTTGTGCAAGCGACACTCCTTGTTCGACCATCTGCGCCCCCGCGCACCGTCTTTGGCGCGATTCATGGGACAAGACAATGACAACGCGGCAGCCGACGATATTCCCTTGCGAACCCCGCTTGCGCGACCGGCCCGACCGGCTCAAACTGTTGAAATATTATTGCGCGATACCGATTAGGTCAGTATATATGACCTATTGCTGGAGAGGGCATCATGGCGACAAAGCCTATCGTTTCGTTGGACGACAAATATCTGTTTGAATCCGGCCGGGTCTTCCTGTCGGGAACCCAGGCGCTGGTGCGGCTCCCGCTCGCCCAGAAAGCCCGTGACAAAGCGGCTGGGCTCAACACTGCCGGGTTCATTTCCGGCTACCGCGGCTCACCGCTTGGTAGCTACGACCAGGAACTCTGGCGCTCGAAGAAGCTGCTCGATGCAAACGACATCAAATTCGTCCCCGGCGTGAACGAGGAGCTCGGTGCAACGGCGGTCTGGGGATCCCAGCATGTCGAACTGAACGCCAGCCGCAAGTTCGATGGCGTGTTCGGAATCTGGTACGGCAAGGG
>JAYVLC010000132.1:0-11035 GCA_043759675.1 Sphingosinicellaceae bacterium | reverse complement strand
TGCAAAACTGGCCAAAACGCTGCTGCCGGCCGTGTATCGTTCGAGCAACTGCCGGACTGTCATCGGGATGGAGGACCTCCGCGTCGGCCAGTCTTCAGGCGCGGACCTGCTGCAATGGGGCGCACTGCTGGCGAGCCATCCCGGCAATGTCGCAGCAGTCCGCGCCGCTGCGACCATGCAACGGTCGGATCTTGCGTGCCTGATCTACACTTCGGGCACTGGCGGGGCACCGCGTGGCGTACGCCAGCATCACGGGGCGATCCTGCTGAACCTTGCTGGTTGCGTTGACGTGATCGACCATGATTTCGCCAAATGCGACAGCGAGATATTCCTGTCGTTTCTGCCACTCAGCCACGCCTATGAACATACCGGTGGCCAGTTTCTGCCGATCGCGATGGGCGGCGAAATCTATTATTCCGAAGGCCTCGACAAGCTGGCCGCAAATATCGAGGAGGTGCAGCCGACGCTGATGGTCGTCGTCCCGCGCCTGTTCGAACTGCTGAAACAACGGATGCAAAAGGCCATCGAAAAACAGGGTGGCGCAGCAGTCACCCTGCTGGCCCAGGCGCTAAAGCTGGGTGCCAAACGCTACAACCGGGGTGGCGCGCTGCCATTCTGGGACAAGCCGCTTGACCTGCTGCTCGACGCGACGATCCGCAAAAAGGTCCAGGGGCGCCTTGGCGGGCGTCTGAAGGCGATGGTGGCGGGCGGTGCCCCGCTCAATCCGGAGGTTGGCATCTTCTTTGCGGCGCTGAATATCATCCTGCTGCAAGGCTATGGCCAGACCGAATCCGGGCCGGTCATTTCCTGCAACCGGCCGAGCCGCCGCATCAAGATGCACACGGTCGGCCCGCCGCTCAAAGGCGTCGAGGTCAGGATTGCCGTAGACGGCGAAATCTGCGTCCGCGGCGAGCTGGTGATGCACGGCTATTGGCAGAACGAGGCCGAATCGGCCCGCGTGCTCGATGCCGACGGCTGGCTGCTGACCGGCGATATCGGGCACATCGATGACGACGGCCACATTGTCATTACCGACCGCAAGAAGGACATCATTGTCAACGACAAGGGCGACAATGTCGCGCCGCAGCGCGTCGAGGGAATGTTGACGCTGCAACCCGAAATCCTGCAGGCGATGGTGATCGGCGACAAGCGGCCCCACCTTGTCGGCTTGGTCGTTCCGGATCCGGAATGGGCGCATGAATGGGCGGAGCAAAAAGGCTTCCCGACCGACCTCAGCGTCCTGAAGGGCATGCCTGATTTCGTCCGCGCGGTGAACCTGGCCGTCGACCGGGTGAACACCCAATTGTCTGCCACCGAGAAGGTCCGCCGTGTCATCCTCGCTGATGCCGCGTTCACGGTTGAAAACGAGCAGATGACCCCCTCCCTCAAAATCCGCCGCCATGTGCTGAAGACTGTTTACGGTGACCGCCTGAACGCGCTCTACGGATAGGGTAGCAGCGGCACATCGCGTTCCCACGGCGCATTCCGGAATGCCTCGGCGAGATGATCGGCGAGCGCGCGAACCTTGGTGGATCGCTGGCGACCGGGCGGATGGACCAGCCGCATTTCACCGCGCGGCAGCCCTTGGTCGGGGAGAATGATTTCAAGCCGCCCCGCACAGATCAACGGGCCAATGATGAAGATTGGCAAGAGTGCCAGACCGAATCCGGCGGCCGCCGCCTCGGCCAGAACCGTGCCATTGTCGGCGCGCAGCCGCTCCGGACCCCGAACCACCCTTGGGCCGTCCGGCGTTTCAAACCGCCATTGGTCATCGGCAGGGCGGTTGGCGTAAACGAGGCAGGGAAACTTTGCGAGATCGTCCAGCCTGTCTGGCCGGCCAATGCTGTCCAGCAAAGCCGGTGCCCCGACAATCGCCGTCCGCAATTCGGCCAACGTGCGCACCACCAGTCCGGAATCCGCCATACGCGGCCCCATGCGGATGGCAAGGTCGAAACCGCCCGCCACAAGGTCGACCCGCCGGTCGTCAAAACTCGCGTCAACGAGGACTGCTGGGTGCGCCGCCATGAACCGACGCAAAGCCGGAGCGACGTGATCGATACCGAAGGTCAGTGGTGCCGCGATCCGGATCGTGCCCGCCAATCCTCCACCGAGGGAGCGGACGGCATCCTCTGCCTCCGCCACATCTTCCAGCAGGCGCGCCGCATGGGTCAGATAGGCAGCGCCAGCATCTGTGAGTGAAATCGCCCGGGTGGTCCGGTGCAGCAATCGGACGCCAAGCCGCGCCTCCAGCGCCGACACCTGACGCGATAGCCGGGATTTGGAAATATCGAGCCGCGTCGCCGCCGCAGTGAAGCCCCCGGCCTGCGCCACAGCGGCAAAGGCCGCCATATCCTCCAAACGATCCGTCATCATTGTCGCCAATTTTGCAACAGAATTTCGCAATATGGTCACTTTATCTGCTGATTTGCAACAACCATAGTCGATGGCGCAAACAACGGAGGTTCAAATGACCAAAGTCCTTATTCTCTACTACTCAAGCTACGGCCATATCGAAACGATGGCACAGGCCGTGGCCGAAGGCGCTGCCGCCGTTCCCGGCGTGGAGGTTGTCATCAAACGGGTTCCGGAAATTGTTCCCGCCGAAATCGCCGCCGCCGGCCACTACAAAGCGGCTCAGGCCGCCGAAATCGCAACGACCGCTGAACTGCCGAATTATGACGCAATCATCATCGGCACCCCGACGCGCTTCGGCAATATGGCCGCACAGATGAAGACTTTCCTCGATGCGACGGGTGGGCTGTGGGCCAAAGGCGCACTGGTCGGCAAGGTCGGTGGGGTATTCACCTCGTCCGCGACCCAGCACGGCGGACAGGAATCGACCATCCTTTCAACGCACATCGTCCTGCTGCACCACGGCATGGTGATCGTCGGCCTGCCCTATAGTTTTCAAGGGCAGATGGACAATAGTGCCATCACCGGTGGCTCGCCATACGGAGCGTCAACCATTGCCAACGGTGACGGCTCGAGGCAGCCAAGCAGCAACGAACTGGACGGTGCACGGTTCCAGGGCCGCCACATCGCCGAGGTCGCTGCCGCACTGCGGCGCGGGCGGGGCAACTGACATGCTGACCCTGCGCAAATCAGAGGATCGGGGGCGGGGCGAACACGGCTGGCTGTCGGCGCGTCACAGCTTTTCCTTTGGCGGCTACCATGATCCGCGATTCGAGGGCTTTGGCGACCTGCGTGTCATTAACGAGGACCGGATTGCCCCCGGCGCAGGCTTTCCAACCCACGGCCACACCGACATGGAAATCGTCACTTACATCGTGGACGGTGCCCTTCAGCACAAGGACTCAACCGGAACCGGTGCCGTCATTCATCCGGGCGATGCCCAGCGCATGTCGGCGGGCACCGGTATCCGACACAGCGAATATAATGCCAGCCAGACCGCGCCGGTGCATCTGCTGCAAATCTGGATTGAACCCGGTCGCCATGGATTGGCTCCGGGCTACCAGCAGGCGGCACTGCCACCCCTAACCGGAAGTCTGCAGCTGGACCTGATCGGCGCGCCCGACGGCGGTGCGGTCACCATTCATCAGGACATCCGGCTGTGGCGGGCGATTGTCCCGGCAGGAACCTCGCTAATCATTCCGCTCGCCGAGAATCGGAAGGGGTGGATTCAGCTGGTCAAGGGCAGCGGGACGTTGAACGACACCGCCATATCAGCCGGTGACGGGATCGCCGTGCGGGAGGAGCGCAACCTGGTGATCGTGGCATCGTCGGCGATCGAAGCACTGGTTTTCGATATGCGGTAACGCTGATCAGAGCTCGATCAACCGGTCGGGCAGCTCGTTTGGATTGTCAGCGCGCGGCGGGAAATGGTCGGCGAGGACGGCCCCGGCAATGCCGATGGCGGCGACAAAGCCGTCGGCCACCGCACCGCGTTTTGCGCCGGATACCAGCGCGGCGACCGTTTCATCCCAGACTGTCGGCGGCACTTTTGCAAAGATACCCTCGTCGGCGATGACTTCGGCGATCTGGTCAGGCAGTGACAGGAACAACAGGACACCGGTGCGCTCCGCAGTCACGTGCAGGCCGCGCGACAGGAACTGCGCCATCGCAACGCGGTGCACGCGCTCCCGGCGCAGGCCGCGCGGCGTCAGCAGCCGACCCGCTGGCGTCCAGCTCAGCACGCCAAGAGCCAGAACAAATATCAGCGCCTGAACGGCGGCATAGCCTTCGATGGCGCGGACGATGTCCATCGCAGCGTCCCCGCTCGACCAGCCGCTCTCAAACGCCTGGCGCGGGTCAACGCCAACCAGCAGCACCGCTGCAAATGGCACCACGAATGCCAGCAGCACAGCAATGGTGAAGGCCGTCTGTGGATAGGCGGTGGGCTGCATCTCCACGACTGTGAAAATCTCGCCCGACGTGCAACGTTCTGCCTCGGAAATCGCGGCCGAGATGCGGTCATGGTCGGCTGCCGTAACCTGCATCACCATCCCCCCGATGCGCCGCCGCCGCCAAAGGACCCGCCGCCGCCCGAAAAACCACCGCCGCCGCCCCCGAAACCGCCACCGCCCCAATCGCCGCCATTGCGGCCACCCGAATTGAGCATCGACCCAAGGATGAACCAGCCAAGGCCGCCCAGCCCGCTGCGCCGCCCGCTGCGTTGCCCACGCCGTGACCCGGCAGCGACAATCCAGATCAGGATGATCACGATCCACACGACTCCGCCGATGCCGGGCCCGCCGCCACCGCGGTGACGCTCGCGCGATCGTTCGGCTGCCTGTGCCGCAACCGCTGCTGCCTGGTCGGGTGGAAGCCCCAGCTGTTCGATGACGGCATCAGCGCCAGCCGCAATACCGGCTGGCAGATCACCCGCCCGGAAGGCCGGGAGCATATTTTGCTGAACAATGACACTCGACAGCGCGTCGGTCAGCACTGGCTCCAGGCCATATCCAACCTCAATCCGGACCTTGCGATCATTCGGTGCAACCAGCAAAATCGCACCGTTGTTGATCTTCGCCTGCCCAAGACCCCAGGCCCGGCCCAGCTGATAGCCATAGTCCTCGATGGCATAGCCCTGAAGGTCCGGCACGGTTGCCACGACCAGTTGATTGCCGGTCCGGGCCTCCAGCGCCGCAAGCTTTGCGTCCAACACGACTTCGGCATCGGGCGGCAGCACGTCCGCTGCATCAACGACCCGGCCCGACAACGCCGGAAAAGTCGGCCCCGCGGCCTGCACTGCCGGGGCCAGCAGCAGCGCCAACAGCAGCGGGAAGGCCCGGAGGCGCGTCACCAGTTTAAAATTTCACCGCCGGCGCAGTTTCGGCGTTCGGGGCGGTCGCCTGGAACGGGGCCAGCGGCTTTGCGCCATAGACGAATTTGGCGGCAACGAGGCTCGGAAACGTGCGAATCGTCGTGTTATAGTCCTGAACCGCGCTGTTATAGTCGCGGCGCGCAATCGCGATGCGGTTCTCGGTCCCCTCAAGCTGCGACTGCAATGTCAGGAAATTCTGATCCGACTTCAGCTCGGGGTATTTCTCGACCGTCACGAGCAAACGGCCAAGCGAGGAGGACAATCCGTCCTGCGCCTGCTGAAACTGCGCAACCGCGGCCGGGTCGGTCAGCTTCGAGGGATCGATAACGACCTGGCTGGCTTTGGCGCGCGCCTCGGCAACCCCGATCAGCACGTCCTTTTCCTGCTTGGCATAGCCTTGCACGGTCGCCACCAAATTGGGAACCAGGTCGGACCGCCGCTGATACTGGTTCTGAACCTCGGCCCAACCGGCCTTTGCCGCCTCTTCCTTGGTCGGCACAGAATTGACCCCGCACGCCGTCACCAACAACGCCAGCGCAGCAGGCAGCAACATACGGCTCAGACGGGTGACGTAGGACATTGTAACGGTCTCCAACGGTGAAACGGTGTTAGTCATATAATACAGTTTGGCGACAGGTAAAGGCCTATCCGCGCATGAGGTCTCGCACCTTGTTGACGTAGGTGCGGCCCACCCGCACCGCAATGCCGGTTGCAAGCTGGAGCCGGATCGCGCCATAGCCTGCCTGCTGGACCGCAACGATGCGCTCCCGCCGGACCAGTGCCGAGCGGTGAACCCGGACAAAGTCAGCCGGGTCCAACCGCTCCTGCATCCGGCTGATCGGTTCGCGCAGCAGGTAGGAATCACCCGCCGCATGAAGGCGGACATAGTCACGTTCCGCCTCGATCCAGTCGATCTGGACCACCGGAACCCGACGAAACTCGGCGCGCTTCTGGACCCAGATCTCGCGTTCATAGGCTGGCCCTGGGGCCGAAGCCAACTCGCTGGCCCGGATCGCGGCAAGCACCGCTTCAACTTCGGCCAGCCGCGACGCAACATCGCCTGCCGCCAGCACCGACCTTGCCTTGTCGAGTGCGACTGCCAGCCGGTCGAACGCCACCGGCTTCAGCACATAGTCAATTGCGCTGACCTCAAACGCCTTGACCGCATAATGATTGAACGCGGTTATGAAGATAATGACCGGCGCGCCGGGACTTTTCAGCGCCTCCAGAACGTCGAAGCCGTTCAGCCCTGGCATCTTCACATCCAGCAGCACGACGTCCGGCTTCAGCGTGCGGATCAGCTGCAGCGCCTCATCACCGTCCTCTGCCTCACCGGCCAACCGTACCCCCGGGAGCTGACGCAGGATCGTCGTCAGCCGCCTGCGGGCCAATGGCTCGTCATCAACGACAAGAACGGTGAGCGGCGTCATGCGCCGATCTTCAGGGGCAGGCCGAGCCGGACGCGGAACCCCCGCGCCAGGCCGGCGACGGCGACAAAGCTCGACTGTGCGCCGAAGCGCGTCGACAACCGCTCGCGAACATTGTCCAGCCCGATCCCGGCTCCGTGCGGGCCGCTCTCATTCAGCCCGGCGCCATTGTCCTCAACTTCGAGGACTAGGCCCTGCGTGTCGGTCGATGCCGAAATACGCAGGCGGGTTTCGCGTTTGGACGGACCGACCCCGTAACGGATGGCGTTTTCGACCAGCGGCTGGAGGATCAGGCTTGGAACCCGCGCATCAGCAAGGTCGGGCGGGATGTCGATCTCGACTTTCAGCCGCTTGGCATAGCGCACCTGCTCGATATCGAGATACAGCCGCTGCAACGCGATTTCCTGCTCGAGGCTGACGTCTTCCATCGGGTCATTTTCGAGGCTGGCGCGCAGAAATCCTGACAGGGCAACCAGCATCGTCTCGGCGCGGGGCAGATCCTTCTCCCAGATCAGCGACGAAATGCTGTTGAGCGTGTTGAACAGGAAATGCGGATTGATCTGATAGCGCAAAGCCCGCAGCTGGGCATGGTGGGCCAGCGTCTGAGCTTGTGCCAGACGCCGCTCCCGGTCGCGCGCCTCGGCATTGTAACTGATCGCCAGCAGAACGGCTGCCCAAGCGAAGAAGGAGCCGGTCCAGGTGATCCCGTCAACAATGAACATGTTCAGGCTATAGGGGTCCTTCTCGACCCAGAGCTGGCTCGGGCCATAATAGAACAGCCAGCTGCCCGCTGCACCGTAGAACAGGGCCGGCGGAACCGTCAGCGCGCCTGCGAGCACCACCCGCCGGCCAAACGGCCAATCCCGGAACCGGTGCAACGCGCGGTAAATCACCCAGCAGCACCCGGCGGCGGCCAGTGTCAGGGGCACCCGGCGCAAACTGACCGCCGCCATTTGTTCGGGCCATGACAACGCCATGCGCAAGGTCAGCAGGCTGAAATGCAGCGTCCAGAACAGCAGGATGGACAGCAGAATCGTGCGGCGAAGCGCGCGGTCATCATCGGTCTCGGTCACCAGCGCGGTGTCCCATATCGCGCCTCCGATGTCGATTGTCGCTCGACAGGCAAACACTGTCTCCGGTCGAAATTCCGGGCGGCGGTCGCGGCGTACCGCACCGACGTCGCACGCTAGCTTCGGATATTTGCCGGATCCGGCGATCAGGTGTTCGTCAGGAGAGCGGGATGCAGACAGTCGGGGCGGATGCGGGATTGACCGACGGACAGGTCGCAGCGTTGCCGCTGCGGCGACGGGGGGCATCCCGAGCGCGAATTCTGGCGGCCGCCCGAAACCTGCTGAGCCACCAATCCTATGATGCGCTGACCATGGACGCCGTCGCGGATGCGGCGCGCCTGACCCGGCGGACGATCTATCACCAATTTGTCGGTCGCCAGTCGCTGTATCGCGCCTCCCGGGAGGCGCTGGCACGCACTGTGGCGAGTGCGTTGCCAACCGGGATTTCGCAAACCGCGCCAGAGCGCGAAGCCCTGCTGCAGTTCGCCTCGGAGACCCTCGATGCCCTGTCCCGGCCCGACGGGACCGAGCTCCTGCTGTCGCTGCTCCGGGATACCGAGGAGAATGGCTGGCTGGCACCGCTCTACGACCGACAATGCCGATCAATCACCTGCACGGCGGTGCGCCGGTGGCTGATCAGCACCGGTCGGGCCGATCAGCAGGGTGCCGCGATCCAGTTTTGCGGCCTCCTCGATGCGCTGGCCCTTGCGCCCCGCCTCGCGAGCCGGTCGGCCCGCCCCCTCATCGACAGGTGCCTGTCCCTTGAGCCGATCATCGCCAGCTTCCTTGCCGGGATCGACGGCAAATATCGTTAAGGAGCTCTTTACCACTCGCTAGGTAGAGTTTGGTCCGTAACCTCTGGCGGATCAATCAGTGACCCCAACTTCAAAGCCCCGACCGAGAGGCGTGCTCGCCGCGCTCGCCGGGCTCGTCCTCGTCAGCATCGTTGCAGCGCTGGTAACCCTGCTCGTCGCCACCGGGAATTCTGCCCGCATGTCAGTCGACCGGGAACGCTCGCAGACCCTCAACGCGCTCGACCTCAAACTGGAGCGGCTGCGCGGCGACCTGACCAGCGTGACCTTCTGGGACGTCGCGGTCGAGAATACCGCCGTCAAGTTCGACACCAAATGGGTCCATGAGAATATCGGCGTGTGGTTGTACAGTTTCTATCGGGCCGACCAGGTGTTTGTTCTCGGCCCGGATCGCGTGCCGCGCTATGCGAGCATCAAGGGCGTTTCCGCACCCATTGCGACCTATCGCAACATTGGCACGAGCGTCGCGCCCCTGGTCGCCCGGGTTCAATTGCAGTCGACGAAGTTCAAGCCCGGTGACGCGCTCGCGACAAATGTGCGACGCGATCTCGCCCACGGATTCGATGCCGGGGCGTTTGCGATGGTCGATGGGCAGCCGTCTCTGGTCGTCGTCACGCCCATCCTGCCGGATTTTGGCCGGGTCAAAGTCGCTGCCAACCGCTATCACTTGCTGGTCTCGGTCTATCATATGGACGCGGTGTTTTTGCGCGCGCTGTCGGACAGCGTCCAGATCGGACGCCTGACGCTCGACGGCCCATCGAGCGTCGCGCGCCCCGGGGAAGCTGTGCTCCTGCTCGGGGATGCTGAGGGGCACCCTGTTGCCACGCTACACTGGCGGACTCAGCGTCATCTCGCCGAATTGATTGGCCGGCTGGCACCCTATTTCGCGCTGCTGCTGATCGCGCTGACCATCATCGGGATGTTGGCGTTTCGCTATGTGCTGCGAACCGCCGATGAGCTATTCGACAGCCGTCACGAGGCGACCCACGACGCGCTGACCGGACTTGCCAACCGGCGCCTGCTGACCGGCAGGCTTGACGCCATGCTCGCAACCCTGGCGCCCAGCCAATTGGTCGCGGTGCTGTTCATCGATCTTGATCGCTTCAAGCAGGTCAACGACGCATGGAGCCACGAGGCTGGCGATGCGGTCCTGCGAACGACGGCGCAACGAATCGCGCTGGCCTGCCCGACGGCGCTGGCAGCGCGATTTGGCGGCGACGAGTTCGTGCTGGTTCTGCCGATTGCCGACATCGCGGCAGCCGAAGATGCAGCCGCAGCGCTCCTTGCCGGGCTGCGGCTTCCGCATGATATCGACGGCTGCAATGTGGTGCTGGCCGGCTCGATCGGGATGGCGTTCGGCCCGGACTATGGTCGCACCGCCCGGGAGTTGTTGAGCCGGGCGGATTTGGCCCTGATCGAGGCCAAGTCGCGGGGCCGCGACCGGGTCGTCGCGTTCGATCCGGCGATGGATCAGGACCTGCATCGTCGGCGCTGGCTGGAGACCGAGCTGCGTGCCGCCCTTGAGCGCGGCGAGATCGAAGTGTTCTACCAGCCGCAGATTTGTGCGCGCACCGGCAAGGTTCGTGGGGCCGAAGCGCTGGCGCGCTGGCTCCCCGGCCACGGCCCCGAGATTCCGGCATCGCTCTTTGTCCAGGTCGCCGAAGACAGCGGCCTGATCGGGGCGCTGGGCCGCCACGTGCTCAACGCCGCCTGCACGGCCGCAGCGCGCTGGACTGACGTCAGAATCGCAGTCAACCTGTCGCCTGCCCAGTTGCGCAGCGACAGCATTGTCGCCGACATCACCGATGCTCTGGCAACCAGCGGGCTGGCCGCCGGGCGTCTCACGCTCGAAATCACCGAACGGCTGGCCCTCGACGATTCGGAGCAGACCCGCTTGATCCTCGCCCGGATCCGGGCCCTCGGCGTCCGATTGGCCCTCAATGATTTCGGTGTCGGCTATTCGGGTCTCGTCTACCTCCGGCGCTTCAAGCTCGACAGCCTCAAGATCGACAAGCGCCTACTCGACGATCTCGGCTCGGGTGTCGACAACCTGGCCGTGCTGGCCTCAGCGATCGCCCTCGGCCATGCCCTGGGCCTGGAGGTCATCGGGGAGGGTGTCGAAACACTTGCCCACGCCGAGCTGCTGCGCCACGCCGGTTGCGACCAACTTCAAGGCTATCTGTTCGGCCGGCCAATGCCGCGCGGCGCGTTCGACGATCTGCTGCGCACCAGCGCCAGCCGGAGCGCGGTGATCCCATTTGCTCAGCCGGCCCGCGCGCCCTGAATCGCCTGCTCGGCGGCCCGACCGCTCAACTCAGCCATATGGTCAAACCGGGCCGCATAGGTTGCAAGGCCCTGGCTCATCCCGCGCAGCTCGGCGGCAAGGTCAGCGCGTTCGGCGGTCGGCAAATGCACGTCGATCCGGTCCCAGCCCGGCCAGCC
>JAYVLC010000131.1:0-6324 GCA_043759675.1 Sphingosinicellaceae bacterium | reverse complement strand
CGGCCGGCGGTATTCACCGGCGACTAGACCATATTGTCCCGAACATCCTGATCGCGACGTGATTCAGGCTGGGCGCGGAATGGTCTAGGTGACGACATCCCGTTTTGGCAGCGTCTCGGGTATCCGGGACCAGATGCAGGCAGCGACGACAAATGCGATTGAGGCGGCGCACATGATCCAGGGCAACGGGTAGAATTTGGCCAGCTGTCCGGTCACCAGCGGCGCGAACATGCTGACCACGCGGCCCCAGTTGAAGATCGAAGCCGCCGTGGACCTCAAATGCGGGGGATAGAGTTCAGATAGCCAGGGCCCCCAGACGACGCTGGCGGACAACAGTGCGCCATACGCCATGCCGGTGACCTCGAGCCCGGTTACCGACATCGGCACGAACAGATAGAGCGGCACGACGAGGGCGGCCCCGACAAATCCCCAGCCGACGACGCGCCGACCGTAGCGGTCACCGACCCAACCCCAGATCAGGCTGCCGAACAACTGCCCAACCAGCAGCCACCCCCAGATATCACCGACCTGTGTATCAGCGATGCCGCGCTCGTCTTTCAGAAATGTGGTGCCCCATCCATTAAAGCATTGATATGCAAGAAAGTTAAGGCCAGTCATCAATGCCAGCAAGATGGTCTGTTTCGCGACACCGGCCCTGAACAATTCGGTAACGGGAAGCGCTGTCACCGCGGTGGTTGGCCCGTCGATCGGCCCACCGTAAGGGACGGTTTTCCGATCATCGGGGATGATGAAAATCGCAAATGGCGCGATCACCAGCGGAATGGCACCGACCCAAAGCAAAACCGACCAGTCAAGGTTCGCCCGGAACGCCGCTGCCGACAAAAAGCTCAACGCCGCAACCGCTGCGTTATAGGTTGCAAAGACGATGCCGGCGATCTTGCCGCGGATCGCCTTGTCAAACAGGCCCGAGTAAATGCCGACCGCGATCGGGAACATCGATCCCATGAAAAAACCAAGGCCGAGGCGCTGCCCGATTAACCCGAGATAGCTCGTGACCAGCAGGCCGGACAGCAGCAAGCTGCCATAACCTATCATCGAGATGACGAGCGCATTGCGGCGTCCGATTTTGTCGGCAACCTGACCCATCACAACCGCACCGAAAAGCGCGCCGATCGCCTGAACGGTATACAGCGATCCCGATTGCGTTAGCGAGAGGTTGAGGCTGTCCTTGATATAGGGCCGCAATATGTCGACGGTATTCCACGACCAGGCGTAGAAAAAATAGCCGACCAGCAGGAACGACAGCGCGGCGACGCGGCGGCTGACTGACAAATCTTCGGCGCGGATCATCGCTGGCTGGCCCCTATCTTCGCGGCAGGATGTCGACGCCGAATTGCGCTAGCAGGTCGACCATGTCGATGAACACCCAGTTCTCCGCGAGTAAATCACCCTCGCGCCGCCAAATATCCATGATCCGCTGAGTGATGCGCTTGCCCGTAGCCGGAATGCCAAGCCAATCACCGCCGGCGTGGGTCGCGTTGAGGCTCGGCCAACCCGCCGACGCGACGTACGCACCGTCGCCAATCCTGCAGACATGGTTGCCGCCAATCCGATCCGGGAAGGCTTTGAGAAACGGGGCTTGATGCGCGCGCTCATAGTCGGCGTGGCCGCGCGCGCTGCCAATCCCGCCGGGGCCGTACCAGTGAAACTGCGGCGTCCAGAACCGCGCCATGCCCATGCTGGCAAGCGATTTCTGATCATATTGCATCAAGCCGGCGATCATCGCTTCGACGAGCTTCAAACTCGTCTCCGACTCGGCCCGGACGCTTTTGCCAAGGCTGATGCCATCCTGTGTGGCAGGTGCCGGGGACCAGGTTTCGCCGAGCTGCGGGCGCAACGGCCACTGCCCAGCCTCGATCATCAGGCGGGCCAGATCAAGGATGACATAGCTCTGGGCAACCTTGCCCCCCTCCAGCCGGTCATACCAGCCGTAGCGCAGCCAATGCGGGCGGCCTGTGGGCTTGATGCCGAAAAGTTCACCGGTGAAATGGCCGACGAAGAAGCCGCTGGTGACCATCCAGTCGCCATCATTCCACACGCCCGATATCAAAATGTCGGTCCGCCGTTCAAGGTCCGGAAACGCCGTGATCAGCGGCTGCCAGAATCCGGCAACGACGGCATCGCACCCAATGAGCGTGTTGATCGGCGCACAGGCATTCAGAACCAGGTCAGGCGCGTAAAGCGCCTCCATCAATGGCGCATGGCAAGCACCTAGCGCGCGAAAGTTATTGATGATGGCCCAATAGGCTCGGCGGTCCAGCAGTGTCCTGATCCTTCCTGACTCCATATTGACTTCGAATGCAATCGCCGTAAACCACTAAACTGCGGTCGCGGACAGAAAACGACATGTTTGCGATGGGACGAGGAATTGAAGGCGCTTATGACGACACCGGATCATGGTCGATCAGGCTGGACGCGTGCGGCGCTGGCGGAGCGTTTGGTGCGCTACGATGATTTGGTGCCTTGCTACAACGCGTTCATCGACACGCGGACTCCGGGGTCGGAAGCCAAAGAGAATTTTACGATCATTGGTCCTGGCGTGTCGGAAAATCCGAAGCAGCATGTCCACATAACCGAGCCGCACGGATTCAATATCGGCGGTGCGCGGCAGCCCCCAGGCTGCGTGAATTCGCAGCATAGCCATGACACGGCTGAGGTCTTTATTGTTCATAGCGGGCGTTGGCGGTTCGACATTGGCGAACATGGCAACGACGCACAAGTGTATCTGGGCGCGGGCGACGTGATTTCCCTTCCGACCGGCATGTTCCGGGGATTTGTCAATGTCGGCGACGATGCTGGCTATCTGTTCGCCGTGTTGGGCGGCGATGATCCCGGCCAGGTCCTCTGGGCCCCGAACGTGTTTGATATGGCAAAGGATTACGGCCTGGTTCTGCTCGAATCCGGTCAGTTGATCGACACTGCGGCGGGGCAAATTGTCCCCGACGGCGCGACCATCATGCCGCGCACCACGCCAGAGCAGGCTGCCGCACTACACCGCCCAACCCAGATTGAGGTTGAAGCACTCGTCGTGCGGAACGACCCCGGAGCGGACGGCGACGCCAGGGCGGTGATCGGAGCCGCCGGGCCGCTCGACTGGCGGCATGGCTTTCGCCTCGACAGGCTTGATATCGCGGCTGGTGGTACGTGGGACGGGGCGGCCGCAGATGCAGCGGCGGTGCTGTTCGTCCATCGCGGGCGCCTGTCCGTCGACTGCACTGACGGAGACCTGGTCATCGGGGAAGGCGATACACTGAGCCTGCCCGCAGGTGCCGGGCATGGGTTACGTTCCGATACCGGGTGCACCGCCTTCCTTGTGCAGCGCGCATGAGCAACATCCCGAATGTCGGCGGGCGCGACATTGCCCAGATCCTAGGGCCGCAGGGGGAGGTGCGGCAGAACGTCCCCGGCTTTGATCCCGATTATGTCGATATTGTTGACTATATCCTGCGCTGTACGCACCGTATCTGGGAGCAGAAGGATGTTGGCCTGATCACCACCCATTACGCCGCCGATATCGTCGTCCATATGATGACCGGGTCGGCGCAGGGCCTCGACGGCGTGATCGCCGGGACATCACGAACATTGTCGGCTTTCCCTGACCGCACGCTGACCGGCGAGGCGGTGATCTGGTCTGATGAGCAGGCCGGGAACGGGAGCGGTGCCTACCTCTCGTCGCACCGGATCACCAGCACCGCGACCAATCTGGGCCCGTCCGAGCTCGGCCCCGCGACTGGTAGGCGGATCACGTTTACGACGATCGCTGATTGCCTGTGCAAAGCAAACCTGATCATCGAGGAATGGCTGGTCCGAGACTATAGCCATATGGCGCTGCAACTTGGGTTTCACCCCCGCGCTGTTGCCCGTGCCCATGCTGATGCTGACCGGGCACAGGGTGGAAGGGCAGAGTGGCGCAAGGCCGCCATGGCGCGCGTGGTCGAGGCCCCGCCCAGCGGCTTCACCAACGACGCGGTGCCTGATCCCCACCGTGATCCTTGCGCCTTTGCCCATGCCTTTTTCGATCAGATCATCACCCATCGCCGCTTTGGCCGGGTCCGCGAAACCTATTCCTCCGCCGCACACTGGGCTGGCCCCGGCGGGCGCCGCCTGTTCGGCTGGGGAGAAATCACCGGATGGTTCACGGCGCTCATCGGCAGTTTTGGCGATGTGCGGCTGCGCATTCAGCATGTCGCTGCGGTCGATGACATGATCGCTGTCCGCTGGGAGCTGGCGGGAACACATGATGGCGGCGCGCTGTACGGGGCAGCGACCGGGGAGCCGATTTACATCCTCGCGGTCACCCATTGGCAGATCGCGCACCGGGTGATCGTGGATGAGGTGACGGTCTTTGATGAAGTCGCGCTGCTGCGCCAGCTGGAGGGCGGGCTTTGAGCGACCTCGCAACCCTTGAAATCGCGCTACGCCAGACCCAGGCCTACGCCAGCCTCGCCGACAGTCATGTTCACCGTGCGACGCGGGAGGACAGCCTTGGCATCATCAAAGGCCGCGACGCGATCACCGCCGCCTGGGTTGGGGAGGATGCCGCAGAACTCACCATCGACCATGACCTGGGCGAGGTGATCGCCTATTCCGTCGGCGGCACATGGCAAGGCCACCGCTGGGTCTGGCGAGACGAGGGCCGCATCATCCGCGAGGTCGTCATCGAAGATCGCGGCACGTCGCGCGTCGCACCGCCTGCGCACCCGCCACTGGGCGAACTGCGCAGCGGCCTTGGCCAATATGCCGTGAGCCGCGACGCCATCCTCCCGCCCGGCTGGCCCAACGCCGCGCGCGATATCGCCAATCGCCTCCACCGTGTCTGGAACGCGCGCAGCTTTGATCTCGGCGCCGAAAGCTGGGTCGCTCCCTTGATCCGCGCGCTCCCCGACGCCACCTTCACCTTCGAACGTGCGATCATCGATGGGGAGACCGTCGCCCTCCTGTGGCGCGTCCACGGCCACCATGCGAGCGGCCAGCGCGTGCGGCTGATCGGGAGCAGCGTCGTGGTTGGGGATGTCGCGGAATCAGTGCTCGACCATGCGGCGATGGCGGCGCAGGTGGAGCGGGTGGTGATCGATTATTCAGCCCTCGACTGATGCGCGGTCTTCGCGGCTGTGCCCGATGCCCAATGTCGCGGCTATCTCTATCGACACCGCATGATGCATCACATAGTGGCCCACGATCAATCGGCGCACCTCTTGAACAATGCCCCCTCCATCCATGAGCCGATGCGCGGAAAGCTGATCAGTTTGTCCGGGGGCCTAATGAGCGCTTGAACGACTGTCGCAGCGGCCACTGGAGCAACCTGAGAGAGGAAGGCGTGGAGCCGGATGACGTCCCTCGACACGACATGCGACCCGACTATTTTCACAATTCCGCTGCGGGCAGGGGCTTGTCAGTCGAGGCGCTATTGGCCCAAGCCTGCATCACACTATGGTCAATAGCACGCCCCGCCGCCATGTCAGCCAAGCCATCCGCGATCATCTGCCGCTGCTCATCCTGCGTCGCAACCCAATCCGCCAACGCCTCCTTGATCACCCAGCCACGCGGACGGTCCATACGGGCCGCTATCGCGTCCACCTGACTGACGAGCGACCGAGGCACATGGGCGGTTACGGTTTGGGTTTCCACGACAAGTGACTCCGTTTGACTTATTTTTAATCAGGAATAATCCGGATATCAATTGCGCTCAGACGCTCCGCTCGATGCCTTCATCGCCTTCGAACGCGCGGTGGTGGCGGGGGAGATGGTCGGCCTCCTTCGTGAGCATCTTTCAGGCGGGCACGTCGCCAACAACCGTTAGTGAGGATGCAGGTCATCGATCTTTTTCGCGCAAAGGCGACATCTGGACGACGCATTTTCGGAGAGAACGACCACCTCTGCCGTCAGGCATGCAAAGGCGTTTTAACTCGCCCCCCGCACCGCCTCCGCCAACCTCTCGGCGCCCGCCAGCAGGAAGTCATGATCCGACCCGAGGATGAAGAGGCTCGCGCCCTTGTCCCGCCACATCGGCACGTCACCAACCCGGCCAAGGAACATGCCTGTCGGCCGCCCGGCCGCCTTCCCCGCCGCGACGATGCGGTCAACTGCGGCCACCACCACCGCGTCGTCGGGGGTTTCGGCGGCGTAAGCGATGGTCAGGTCGGCACGGCCGATGAACAGGGCGTCGATGCCGTCTACTCGCGCGATAGCTTCGATATTGTTGACGCCATCGACATCCTCGATCTGCGCGATGATCGTAACGCCCGCCGCGTCGGCGCGGTGTCGGGACATGCCTTTGGTCGTGTACCCGGCTGCGCGGCTGCT
>JAYVLC010000130.1:0-7076 GCA_043759675.1 Sphingosinicellaceae bacterium | reverse complement strand
GCGAGTGCCGCAGGGCCTGATCCTGACGAAGCTGTGCGGTCGCTGGCGGCGCCGGGCGAAGGTGCGCCCGATGTCGCGTCGATATTCCTCGTCTCACCGCGGTACGGGCGGGAGCTTTCCGCCGCCGTCGGAGCATCGGGTCGGGCGGCACGATCGGTGCGCCGGATCGAGGATACCGCGCGGCGCTTTGCCCAATCGCCGGCGCTGATTGCGGTTGTTGACGCGCGCGGTGCGCTGGATCGCGGCCTGGAGACAGCCCGCAGCATCGCCCTGGCGGTTGAAGAACGCAGCGGGGCGATGCTGGTTCTGCTGTCGCGCGGCGATGGCGAAGCGCTGGCGCGGGTCCATGCCAGCGGCGCGACCCATTTTCTGATCAGCCCGTTCACTACAGCTGAGTTTGGCGATGCGCTGCGCTTTGCTGATCGCTATGTGGCGCGCATGCGTCGCAGCGGCGCGAATGAAGCGCTGGTATCAGCGCAGGCAGCGCTGGCGGGTAGCGCACGCTGGGAGTGGCGGCGCGGCGATGATGAGGCGACGATTTCTCCGGCATTGGCGGAGTTGCTTGGGGAGCCGATGCTCCGTCGAATCGGGGCGCTGGCGGGGATATTGCGCCTGTCAGTGCCCGAGCGGCGCAAGATCAGCCATGGCTTGCGCCGATTGCTGTTGACCGGGACCGGCGGCGACGTGGACCATATGATGGCGGTCGATGGGTCACCGCACCGTATCGTCCACCATATCCGGGTCTTGCGCGGCGCTGATAATAAGGTCGCCGGCCTGTCGGCGACGGTCGAGGCCATTGATCCGTTGCGCCTTGACCGTCGTCTCGCGCAGTATTTTGACCCGCAAACCGGGCTCGCCAATCAGGACTATGCACGGAATTGGGTTGGCCAGTTGATTGGCAGCCGGAGCGTTTTCGATCCGCCATGCATCATCATCGTCCTGTCGATCAGCCGGTTTGAGCAGATCAACATAAGCTATGGCCGCGCGGTCGCCGATGCGCTCTTGCAGGCCGTGGCAAGGCGTCTCCGACGGACGGCCGGCGAAGGGGCGACGTCGGATCGCCTGGTGATCGCACGGTTGGCAGGTGCCGAGTTCGCCGTGCTGTTTGGTGGACCGGTCAGCCTTGATGAGGTCATTCTGTTTGGCCAGCAGCTTGGCGAGGCATTTGAAAAGCCGTTTGTGATCGGGGGCAGGGTGATCCACCTTGCCTGCCGCATGGGCATTGCTGCGGCCGGTTCGGACGTTGAAGACGCCGATACGCTGTTTCGTCAGGCCGGGACGGCGCTTGCGCAGGCCAAGACCGCCGAGCCGAACAGTTTCCAGGTGTTCCGACCGGGAACCGAGGATGACAGCGCCTGGCGGATGGCGATCCTGCAAGCCGACCTGCGGCGCGCGCTTGATGAAGGCGAGCTTGATATTCTGTTCCAGCCCCAGGTCGAGATCGCTTCGAACCAGATTACCGGGGTGGAGGCACTCGTCCGGTGGCGACATCCGTTGCTGGGTGTCCTCTCGGCGGAAATCCTGCTTGAGGTGGCAGAGCGCGCCGAACTGTCGGCCCGGGTTGGAGAGCATATTGTCGCGCGGGCGCTGGCGATTGCCGCTGACTGGCCAGCCCCGCTGGGCGCAATCCGGCTTTCGGTCAATGTGACCGCCGAGGACGTGCAGCGACCCGGGTTTGCCGAAGGTCTCGACGGCCTGGTCGAGGCCAGCCGATTCGCACGCAACCGGCTGACCATTGAAGTAACCGAGAGCGGCCTTGTTGAAAATCTCGCAATCGCAGCTGTCGCGCTCGCCGAGATTCGCAGCAGTGGAGTACGTGTTGCGATTGACGATTTTGGCACTGGCTATTCGTCGCTCGCCTATCTGAAAGCCTTGCCGCTCGACTATCTGAAAGTGGACCGGAGCCTGATCACCGACATTGGCGGATCGGCGCGTGACCGGGTTGTTGTGCAGGGCGTGGTTGATATGGCGCGGTCGCTGGGCCTTGGTGTGGTTGCCGAAGGGGTTGAGAGCGCCGATCAGCTGAACCAGCTGGTGCGGGCAGGGTGCAATTCCTATCAGGGCTATCTTTGCTCGCCGCCGATGACCGCGGAGGATCTCGCCGGTTTCGTTGCCGATTGGAACGCGCCGCAGCAGCCGATTTCGCCATGATGCAGATCCACAAATTCAGCGATTTCGTTTGCCCCTGGTGCTGGATCGGCAAGCGCAACCTTGATGTATTTGCGCTCGAGCGGCCACTCAGTCGGACCTACTGGCCCTATTATCTGCACCCTGATCTGCCGACGGAAGGTGTCGACCGCACCGCGATGATCATTGCCAAATTCGGCAGTGTCGAGCGGGCGCGCGAACTCGGGCGTGTCGTTGAGGATGCAGCCCGTGCGTCCGGGCTCGACCTTGATCTGGGCAGCGTGAAGCATGTTCCCAATACCCGCGACGCCCACCGGCTGATGCGGTGGGCAGCAGGGCAGGGGATCGCAGACGATGTGGCGGAACGATTGTTTGCCGCCCATTTTGCCGAAGGTCGCAATATCGGAGAGGCGGCAACTTTGGTTGAAATTGGGGCAGCGGTCGGGCTCGATGCGGCGCTTGCTGCTGAGCTGTTGGCCAGTGACGCTGACCGGGCGGTCGTCGACTCTCAGGCCGCTCAGGCCCGCGAGATGGGCATCACTGGCGTGCCGACAATGGTGTTCGACCGGAAGGTCACCGTGGTCGGCGCGCAGCCCGTGGAGGCGCTCCGGGCTGCCGCTGCCCGGGCAGACATGCGTGAGCCCAGAGCGATGAGCTTTTAGAGTCTGATTCTGCTGAATGGAAACGCCCACCGCCCCCGCTCATCCTGAGCCCATCGACTTCGCTCTGGATAAACTTCGTCGAAGGACGCAGTGTCGGCTTGGGTGCGTCCTTCGACTTCGCTCAGGATGAGCGGGGATCTGTGTTCAATCGAGCTGAAACGGACTCCAGGGCCGCGCAGATCAGCGTTTTGACGTAAAAATCCCGATCGGTGGCCTTGGTTTCAGGGGCACCGGCATTGCTGGCTTTGCCTTGATGACTGCGCCTTGCGCGACTTTTGCCAGGCCTTTGGACAATTGGAGCGCTCCATTCAGTCGCGCCTCCGGGCCGTTCCAGTCCCGGGTAATGACGAACTTCTGGTCCGGCCGCAGTTTTGCAGTGCCGTTCAACCGCTGGATATAGGCGAACAGGCCTTGCGGTTCGGGGAAACTATCGTTCCGGAAGCTGACGATAGCGCCTCGGGCACCCGTTTCGATCTTGGCGATGCAGGCGACCTTGCAGTTGAGCTTGGTCTCGATGACGATGAGCAGGTTCCGGAGCTCGGGTGGCAATTCGCCGAAGCGGTCGATCAGTTCGGCGGCAAAGGAGTCGATTGCCGGGCGGTCCTCAAGCTCGTTCATCCGGCGATACAGCGCCATCCGCAGGTTCAAATCGGGGACATAATCCTCCGGAATGAGGATGGGCGCATCAACCGAGATTGTCGGGCTGAACGCCTCCTCGGGCGGCTTCAGGCCTTGGGATGTGGCCCGAGCCGTCAAGATCGCGTCTTCAAGCATCTGCTGGTAGAGTTCGAAGCCAATTTCGCGGATGTGCCCCGACTGCTCGTCACCGAGCAGATTTCCGGCACCGCGAATGTCGAGATCGTGGCTGGCGAGCTGGAAGCCGGCTCCCAGCGAGTCGAGGCTGGAGAGCACCTGCAGGCGCTTTTGGGCGGTTTCGGTGATCGACTGATGTTCCGGTGTCGTCATATAGGCATAGGCGCGGATCTTTGCCCGTCCGACCCGGCCCCGCAGCTGGTAGAGTTGGGCCAGGCCAAACATGTCAGCCCGGTGAATGATCAGCGTGTTGGCGCTTGGGATGTCGAGGCCGCTTTCGACAATCGTGGTCGATAGCAGGACGTCATATCTGCGGTCATAGAAAGCGCTCATCCGGTCCTCAAGTTCGGTCGAGGACATTTGGCCGTGCGCGACGATATAGGTCACCTCCGGCACCGACTCGCGCAGGAATTTTTCGATATCGGGCAAGTCGGACAGGCGCGGAACGACGAAGAAGCTTTGTCCGCCGCGATAATGTTCACGGAGCAAGGCCTCCCGCATCACCACTTCGTCCCACGGCATGACGTAGGTGCGGACCGCCAGCCGGTCGACCGGCGGGGTTGCGATGATCGACAGCTCGCGCAGGCCCGACATCGCCATTTGCAGGGTACGCGGGATTGGCGTGGCGGTGAGGGTCAGAACGTGCACGTCGTTTTTGAGGGCCTTCAGCCGCTCCTTGTGGACGACGCCGAACCGTTGTTCTTCGTCGATCACCGCCAGACCGAGCCGTTTGAATTCGACAGTTTTGGCAAGGATGGCATGGGTGCCGATGACGATATCAACGGTGCCGTCGGCCATCCCCTCCCGGGTTGCCTTGGCCTCGGCGGCACCGACCAGCCGGGATAGTTGCCGGACTTCGATCGGGAAGCCCGCAAAGCGGTCGCGGAAATTGGCGAAATGCTGGCGGGCGAGCAGCGTCGTCGGGCAGATGACTGCGACCTGCATCCCCTCGATTGCAGCGGCGAAGGCGGCGCGCAAGGCAACTTCGGTCTTGCCAAAACCGACGTCGCCACAGACCAGCCGGTCCATCGGGCGACCCGAGGCAAGGTCGCCAAGGACATCTTCGACGGTTTTTGCCTGATCCTCGGTTTCGGAATAGGGAAAGCGGTCGACGAATGCGCCCATGTCGTGGGCAGATGGCGCGGCAGCCGGGGCTTCGCGCAGCGCACGGGCGGCGGCGACCTTGAGCAATTCGCCCGCGATCTCACGAATCCGCTCCTTCATCCGGGCTTTGCGGTTCTGCCAGGCGACGCCGCCCAATTTGTCGAGCCCGACGCCTTCGCTGTCACTGCCATAGCGCGACAGCACGTCGATATTCTCGACCGGGACATAGAGTTTGTCGCCGCCGTCATAGACCAGCATCACGCAATCATGCGGTGATTTGGCGACCGGTATCTGGGTCAGGCCCGCATAGCGCCCGATGCCATGTTCGGCGTGGACGACAAGGTCGCCGGGCGTCAGCATCGCGAGCTCGGCAAGAAACGCATCGGCCTTGCGGGCTGAGCGGCGACGCCGCACCAGCCGGTCGCCGAGCATATCCTGCTCGGTCAGCACCATGATGTCGTCGACGGCAAAGCCGTGGTCGAGCGCCAGCACCGCCAGCGCGACATGGCCCTGCGCCGCTGTGCCAAGCGCCTCCTGCCATGAATCGACCGGCTTGAGCTTGGTGACGCCTTCGTCCGCCAGCAGACCGCGCAACCGTTCGCGGGCCCCGCCGGTATAGCTGGCGAGGATCACCCTTGATTTGGACCGGCGCAGCGCATCGATGTGCTTTTTGACCGCCTCATAGACATTGACGTTGGCGGCGCGTTCGGGCGCAAAATCGCGGGCGGGTTGTGCGCCGAGTTCAACGGCCCGGGCGGTGCCTTCCGGAGCATGAAACACCGAGGTCAGGTGCGCGCGGGATGTCGCAAGCCGCGCCGCCCATTCGTCGCTTGTGAGGTAAAGTCGCTCGGCAGACAGGGGTCGGTAACTGCCGCGCGAGGTGGCGAGCGCGGCCTTCCGGTTATCAAAGTAATCGACGATCGACTCGAACCGGTCTTCGGCGGCCTTTTCGCCACCGCCGTCGCGGACGATGACGTCGTCGGGGCCGAGATAGTCGAACAGCGTTGCCAGCTCGGGCTCGAACAGCGGCAGCCAATGTTCCATACCCGCAAGGCGTCGACCGTCGCTGATTGCCTGATACAAAGCATCGCCGGTGGCGGTCGCGCCGAAGGTATCCACATATCCCTTGCGGAAGGTGCGGATCGCGTCCTCGGTCAGCAAGACCTCTGACACCGGCAGCAGGGTGAAGCCGGGACAGGTCTCTATGGTTCGCTGGGTAGCTGGATCGAACCGGCGCACGGTTTCGATCTCGTCACCGAAAAAATCAAGCCGGAGTGCGTGCGTTTCGCCTGCCGGAAACAGGTCGAGCAAGCCGCCACGCACCGCGAATTCACCGGCATCGGCAACGGTGTCGGTCCGGACATAGCCGTTGGACTGGAGGATGGCCGCCAGCTTGTCGCGGTCGATGCGCTCCCCCGGTGCGATTCGTGCTGTCAGCGCCGAGATGCGACCCGGTGGCAACGTCCGCTGCGACGCGGCGTTGACGGTGGTGACCAGCAATTGGGCCTTGCCGGTTGGGGCACTGAGGGCAGCAAGCGCCGCCAGCCGGTCAGCCGTGACGCGCAGGCTCGGGGAGGCGCGATCAAAGGGCAGACAATCCCAGGCCGGGAAGGAGATGGTTTCAAGTTCCGGCGCGAAATAGGTGGCTGCATCGATAAGGGCACGAGCTGCTGCATCGTCCGAAGCGATGAACACGGCACGGCCTTTTGCAGCGCGGGCGAGGTCCGCCATCAGCCAGGGTTCGTACCCTGCCGGGCAGCCGGAGAGGGTCAGCGATTGGGAGGCGGTGATGAGGTTGCGCGGGTCGATCATGTGACGTGACCCCTGCAAAAAACTGCCGGCATCCCCGCGAAGGCGGGGACCCATGTCCCGGCGCACCCGGACAGGTTTGGATGTGCGCCGCGATGGGTCCCCGCCTTCGCGGGGATGACGATGGAGTTTTGGTCGAACTGCGTCACCACGCTACCCCGATATAATCCAGCTTCATCAATTCATCGAGCAGTGGCCCGGCAAACCTGGCGGGTGGCTCCCCGCGCCCGAAGGCCCAGGCGATGATGTCGACATCCTGTTCGGTCAGCAGGTCTTCGAACCAATCAAGCTCGCCGTCGGTCCATTCGGCGAGAAAGCGGTCGGAGAAGCCACCGATCAACATATCGGCCTCCCGCGTGCCCCGGTGCCAGGCGCGAAAATGGATGCGGCGGCGGCGCAGGTCGATTTCGTCGGACATTTTGAACTTCCTGCAAACCGCAATTGCGCCGGCACGGTGGAACCGGCCAGCGTCATCGCCTATTGTGGCAGCCGATAGCCCATGCGACCGAATAGTCTCAACCCCTTGTTCGCGGAAGCGACAGCGCTCCCCGGTGTCGGCCC
>JAYVLC010000129.1:0-5625 GCA_043759675.1 Sphingosinicellaceae bacterium | reverse complement strand
CCGCCGCTACTATCGACCCGAGGACGTGGCACTGCTCCAGACGATCAACCGGCTGCTGTATAGCGATGGCTACACGATCAAGGGGGTGCAGAAACTGCTGAAGGATCGCGGCACCAAAGACCTCGCCAGCGCTGCGCCAGTCGTCGCCGAAGTGGCAGCAGGACCGGCAATCCGCGCGACAGAGCTTCGCGCGATCCGCCAACTTCTGGTCACGGCCATCGCGGCCTGATCTGGCAACGGCGCGGTTACGCCGCCAAACGAATTTCCGGGCCGACGTAGCGCGACTGCGGGCGAATCAGCCGCCCGGTTGCCTGCTGCTCGCGGGCATGAGCGATCCAACCGGCGACGCGACCAATGGCGAACACACAGGTGAAGGCGTCGGGAGGGAAACCGACGGCCTCCAGCAACACCGCGGTATAAAATTCCACGTTTGTCTCTAGGACACGGTCCGGCTTGGCAGCGCGCAGAACAGCCAGCGCAACCTGCTCGGCCCGTTCGGCAAAGGCGAGGCGCGGGTTGGGCACGCCCCGCCCCGCCAATCGCCGCAATGCGCCCTTCAGCGCGTCGGCGCGCGGATCACGGACGCGGTAAATCCGGTGGCCAAAGCCCATGATCCGGTCACCTGCCGCAATTTCGCCAGCGAGCCAGCCCCGTGGGTCATCGAGGGTGGCCATCCTATCCAGCATCGCGATGATCGGCCCGGGTGCCCCGCCGTGCAGCGGCCCTTTGAGCGCCCCGAGACCTGCAAGCACCGAGGATGTGAGACCAGCCTGGGTTGAGGCCACCACCCGCGCCGCAAAGGTCGAGGCGTTCAAGCCGTGGTCGCAAACCGTAACGAGGTAGGTATCAAGCGCCGCCGCCAGGGCCGGGCCATTCTTGGTGATCCCGAGCATCCTGATGACGTCTGCCGATTGGGCCAGCGTCGCCTCGGGCGCAATGGCGGTCTGGCCCCGCGCCTGCCGAAGCAGTGCGGGCAACAGCACCGCTGGAGCTGCAACGAGCCGCAGCGCGTCTTCGAGGGTATCACCATCGGGCAGCATCGCAATTCCGGCCCGCAGGCCATCATAGAGCGGCAGGCGGGACAGGAGGGTCAGCTGACCCGACAGCCGATCATGGACATCGACACGCGCGGCGCCGAGCGTGCTGACCAGCCCCGCACTGTTCGGCAAACCATGGAAGAATCCGTCGAACAACAGGTGCACGACCTCGTGGAACTGCGTTCGCCCTGCCAGCTGGTCGAGCAGATAGCCCCGGATCACCAGGCGGCCGTTTATCCCGTCCACATCGGACAATATCGTATCGGCGGCGACAACATCATCAAGTCCATTTGCCATGTCGGAGTCCCTTGACTGGAGCGCCTGACAATAGGAGTGTCGGACAATCAATCAATCTTGATCAAGTTAATCAACTATGACTGAATGGATTGGCCGTGAGGCCGCACTCGAACGGATGGGCGTCAAGGCGCAGACCCTGTACGCCTATGTCAGCCGCGGGCTGATCGAGGTCCGCCCCGAACCCGGCGACCCGCGCCGAAGCCTGTACCGCGCCGGCGACATTGCCAGCCTTGCCGACCGGCGGGCGCGGGGGCGCAGGTCAACCGAAATTGCGGCGAGCACCATCGCCTGGGGCGAGCCGGTCATCGCGACCGCCATCGCCACAGTCCGCCGCGAGCGGCTCATCTACCGCGGCGTTGACGCTGTCGATTTCGCCACCTCAGCAACATTGGAAGAGACCGCAGCGCTGTTGTGGGACAGCCCCGAGCCGGTCTCATTCGCATCGCAGCCGCCAAGCCCCCTGGGCACTGACCCCTTCATGACTCTGGCGCAATTGACGAAGACTGCGTGGCCGATGATGGGGCGCAAACCTGCAAAGATTTTTGGGGATGCCCAAACATCTATCGGCAGGCTTGCCGTCACTTTGGGTGCGGACCCAGGCGACGGCCCCGTCCACCAGCGCGTGGCGGCTGCCTGGTCGCTCGGCCTGCAAGGGGCTGACCGGATTCGAAAGGTCCTCGTTCTCCTTGCCGATCATGAACTCAATGCCTCCACCTTCGCGGTCCGCGTAACAGCATCAACCGGGGCTTCGATGGCGGCCTGCCTGCTTGCGGGGTTGAGCGCGCTGTCCGGCCCGCGCCATGGCACGGCGAGCACCAGCGTCATCGCGGTGCTCGAAGAAGCCCGGCGCGTGGGGGTCGACGCCGCCATCGCCAACTGGCTGTCGCGCTACCGCGAAGTGCCAAGCTTTGGCCACCCGCTCTATCCAAACGGGGACCCACGCGCCCGCGCCATTCTCGAAGGCTTGCCTGCTGACGACGAGCTTCACACGCTTCGGACCGCAGTGGACAAAATCGTTGGCGCGCAGGCGAATGTCGATTTCGCGCTCGCCGCGCTGGTCCGGGCCGAAAATTTGCCAAAGGACGCCGGGTTCCGGCTGTTTGCCCTCGGCCGCAGCGTCGGCTGGGCCGCGCATGCGATGGAACAGGCCGCCACCGGCCAGCTGATCCGCCCCCGGGCCACCTACACCGGCACGAGTCCGACTTTCGTCAGGTGACAGTCGCGCCATTCCGGGGGCATGGCGCACCGGTACCGACAGGAGAGCAGCGATGACCAATGTTGTGGTGACCGACATCACCGGCAGCGTGATGACGATCCGGATGAACCGGCCGGAGAAACGCAACGCGCTGAACCGGGCCGCCTATAGCGCGATTGCCGATGAATTGGACGCGGCCGCAGCCGATCCGGCGATCCGGGTTGTCGTCCTGACCGGGGCTGGCGGACATTTCACCAGCGGCAGCGACATCGCCGATTTCCAGGCCGGGGACACATCGTCCGGCGAACGCCCGGTTTCACGGTTCCTGCGGATCATCTCAACCTACCCGAAGCCAATCATCGCGGCGGTGTCGGGTGTGGCGGTCGGGGTTGGCACGACGATGCTGCTGCACTGTGACATCGTCTACGCCGACGAAACGGCGCGTTTGGTGCTGCCCTTCGTCAACTTGGGGTTGGTGCCCGAGGCGGCGTCGAGCCTGACGCTGCCCAAAGTCGTCGGGATGGCACGGGCGTCGGAGATGCTGATGTTCGGGGAGCCGCTGAGCGCAGCCGACGCCGAGCGTTACGGCATCATCAACCGGGTCGTGCCGAAGGGCGAACTCGATGCATTTGTCGCCGACCGTGCTGCCAGACTGGCGCGCCAACCTGCCGGTGCGGTGCGGCAGACCAAACAGCTGTTGCGCTATGCCAAAACCGCAACGGTTCCGGAGCGGATGGCCGAGGAAGGCGCGCTGTTTGCTGCTGCCCTGACCTCGCCCGAATCGCAGGAGGCGATGAGGGCGTTCATGGAGAAGCGCACACCGGACTTCAGCCGCTTTGCCTGACACCAGCCTTGCGCCCAGTCGGTTGGCTCGGCAATGACGCCGTCATGACCGACCAAATCCGCACGACCGTCGACGATCTCGTCAGCCTGCTCGACCTCGAACCGCTTGAACAGAACCTGTTCCGCGGCCCTGCCACGCGTGAGGAAGGCTGGCGGCGGGTCTATGGCGGGCAGGTCATCGCGCAGGCGCTGATGGCCGCGATCCGGACGGTCGATCCCGACCGCCCCTGTCATTCGCTGCATGCCTATTTCATCCGGGCAGGCGATCCGGCGGCACCGATCCTGTACACCGTCGACCGCGACCGTGACGGCAAGAGCTTTTCAACCCGGCGAGTCGTCGCGATCCAGCATGGGCAACCGATTTTCAACATGGCCTGCTCGTTTCAGATTATCGAGGATGGTCCCGAGCATCAGTCCGCCATGCCCGACGTGCCACTGCCCGAGGAGCTGGCGAGCGAACATGCGCTCCATGTCAGGGTGGCCGAACGCATTCCCGAGAAATTCCGGGCGCACTGGCTGCGCGAACGACCGATCGAAATCCGCTCGGTTGATCCGCGCGACCTGTTCAATCCGGTCAAAGGCGAGCCGGTGTCACACAGCTGGTTCCGGATTGCCGCATCGGTCGGCGATGACGCTGCGCTGCATCAGGGACTGCTCGCCTATGCGTCCGACATGACCCTGCTCGATACCTGCCTGCTGCCGCACGGAATCAGCTGGATGAACCCGAAGGTGCAGAGCGCCAGCCTTGATCACACGATCTGGTTTCACGCGCCGCACCGGGCCGATGAATGGCTGCTCTATGCCCAGGATAGCCCCAGGGCACATGGCGCACGCGGGCTGAACCGCGGGTCAATCTACACCCGTGATGGCCGGTTGGTGGCAAGCGTCGCCCAGGAAGGGCTGATCCGGATCCACCCTTAGGATCACTTGCAACAGGCGTGTTGCGGACATACCTCACCTGTCACAGCGTAACAGCGGTGGACAAGCAGGGCAGCGATGGCGACAACGGGCACTATGGCGGATTTATATAGCAAACTCGGTGTGGCACGCGGCGCAGATGATGCTGCAATCAAGAAGGCGTATCGCAAACTCGCCAAAGAACTGCACCCGGACAAGAACAAGGACAATCCGAAGGCACTTGAGCGGTTCAAGGACGTGTCGGCTGCCTATGCCATCCTGTCCGATACGGCCAAGCGCGGACAATATGACCGGGGCGAAATCGACGAAAGCGGCAATCCCAAAAGCTTTGGATTCGGCGGTGGCGGTGGCAATCCCTTTGGCGGCGGCGGGCCACGACCGCAAGGCGGCGGCGGATTCGAGTTCGGGGCCGATGCCAGTGATCTGTTTTCCGAACTGTTCGGACGCGGACAGCGCGGCGCCGGGTTTGATTTCAACGACCTGCGCGGGCGCGGGCCGCGCACACAGCCGAAAGGCGCCGATGTCGCCTATCGCCTGAATGTTCCCTTCGAGGCGGCAGCGCGGCTGGACCCGCAACGCATCTCGCTCCGGAACGGCAAGACGCTCGATCTGAAGCTGCCAGCCGGGTTCACAGCCGACAAGCCGCTCCGGATGACCGGGCAGGGCGATACCGGACCCGGCGGGGCTGGCGATGCGATCATCACGCTCGAAATCGCTCCCCATCGGCATTTTGTGCGCGACGGGGACAATGTCCGGCTCGACCTGCCGATACGGCTTGATGAGGCGGTGCTGGGCGGCAAGGTCAAGGTGCCAACGGTTGATGGCGCGGTGATGCTCGGCGTTCCGCCGGGATCGTCATCGGGCAAGGTGCTCCGGCTAAAGGGCAAGGGGTTCACGCGACCGGACCAGACGCGGGGCGACCAGCTGGTGACCCTGATTGTCGATCTCCCCGCCGACGATGCCGAACTGCGGGCCTTCGCCGAGCGTTGGGAGAGCGACAAGGGCCGCAATCCCCGCGCCGCCATGGGCGACGGCTAGGGAAGCCCAGGTCCAGCAGATGGCAGGCATTGCTGAACATCGACTGAGCCGTCCCACCGTCTATGCATTGACCGTGGCGCGGCGCACGTTCGTTAACACCTATAATCACGGCTTCACCGAAGCCGGGAACCTTGCCTACCTGTCGCTGCTGACGCTGTTTCCCTTCTTCATTGTTGTCACGCGCATCGCCGGGACGTTGGGGCGCACCGGAGATGGACTGTCAGCCGTCAACCAATTTCTCAGGACCGTGCCACCCGGTGTTGCCGACCTGCTGCGTGGCCCCGTCGCCGACGTGCT
>JAYVLC010000128.1:0-3513 GCA_043759675.1 Sphingosinicellaceae bacterium | reverse complement strand
AGAGCCTCGCCCGTCACGGCTTGCTCGTCGACAAACGTCTGACCGGTGGCATCGACCGAGACCTGCACCGGCGTATTGTCCTGCTTCAGCGCCCCGGCATTGCTATCGGGCAGGTCAACCGGCACGCCCGAGACCAGCAATGGTGCCGTGATCATGAAGATGATCAGCAACACCAGCATGACATCGACCATCGGCGTGACATTGATCTCCGCCATCGGAGCACGGCGCGAACCACGACGGGTAAGGGGGGTCATTGCCATCTTACCTCCCCCTCGAGGGGGGAGGCGACTCGGCGAAGCTGAGCGGGTGGGGGTGGGCAGCCTGGCAGCGCAGTGCCACCCCTCCCCGGTCGGCTGGAGCCGACTCGCCCTCCCCCTCAAGGGGCGGGAAAGGCGGGGGCCCCCTCATTTCTCCGCTTCCATACCGTCGAGCTGGCGGGACAGCAGCCCGTGGAATTCCTCGGCAAAGTGCGACAGCCTCGCCTCGATGCGTCCGATGCCGTGCAGCAGCCGATTGTATCCGATCACCGCCGGGATCGCCGCGAACAGCCCGATCGCGGTCGCAAACAGCGCCTCGGCAATCCCCGGGGCGACCACCGCCAGCGTGGTGTTTTGTGTCGCAGCGATCGAAGCAAACGACCGCATGATCCCCCAGACGGTCCCGAACAGTCCGACAAACGGTGCCACGGACCCGATGGTCGCAAGGATGTTGAGTCGGTCCGACAGCTCGTCAATCTCCCGCCCGATGGCAACCCCCATGATCGAGGTCAGCCGGGCGCGGACGCCTTCCTTATCGACCAGCCCCTTTGACAGCGACCGCCGCCACTCGCCCATCCCGGCGGTGAACAGCCGGGCCATCGGATGCGGCGACTTGCCGGCGCTGTCCTGCAGCCCGTCAATCGATTCAGCCTTCCAGAAATGCGCCTCGAACGCCTTGGCTTCGCGGTTGATCGCGCCAAGCTTGCGGACCCGGTCGATGATAATCGCCCACGACCAGATGCTCGCCAGCAGCAGGCCGAGCATCACCGCCTTCACCACGATATCAGCCTGAATGAACAGCGCGAATGGTGACAGGTCACTGGCCGACTGAGCGCTGATCGAAAGGGCGTCCATCAAATCTCCATCAATTGCGAAAACGCCGCGCGCCACGCGGCAGGCTGGCGGCGCGGGCGGCCATCGGGACCAAGAAACGCCGCTGTCACCACCGCCTCGGTCAACATTTCGCCAGCCCGTGAAATCACCTGCCGGATCTCGCACGCCGCCGCCCGCACCGTCAGCACCGTGCTGGTGACCAGCAGCGCATCATCAAGCCTGGCCGGCCGCCGGTAGGTGATGTGCAAATCATGCACCGCATAATAACCGCCGCCACTGTCCATGGTTCCCCGCTGGTCGATCCCGGCTGAACGCAGCATGTCCGAGCGCGCCCGCTCCATGAACCGCAGATAATTGGCATGATAGACGATGCCCGAAAGATCGGTGTCCTCAAAATAAACCCGCACCGCAAACAGATGCGCCGCGCCGGAAAATCCGCCGGAATAGGGCTGGGTAAGGTCAGTCATCGAGCAGCGGCAGCGGCGCGGGCGGTGCGCCTTCGGGAGGGTTTAGGCCGAGATGCTTCCAGCCGCTGGGGTTGAGCACTCGGCCCCGTGCGGTCCGGGCGATCAGGCCGGTCTGGATCAGGAAGGGTTCGAGCACTTCCTCAATCGTGTCGCGCGCCTCCGACAGGCCCGCCGCGAGCGTCTCCACGCCGACCGGGCCACCCCGATAGATGTCGGCGATCATCATCATGTAGCGCCGGTCCATCGCATCAAGGCCGAGCGCGTCGACCTCCAGCCGGTCGAGCGAGGCGTCGGCAATCCGCGCATCGACCGGCGACTGGCCTGCGACGCTGGCAAAATCGCGCACCCGGCGCAGCAACCGCCCGGCAATGCGCGGGGTGCCGCGCGCCCGTCCGGCGATTTCGCGCGCCCCGTCGTCAGTCAGGTCCATCCCGAGCAGTCCGGCAGCGCGGCGCACCACCAGTTCGAGTTCGGCGACGGTATAGAATATCAGCCGCACCGGAATGCCAAACCGGTCGCGCAAGGGCGTCGTCACCAACCCGGCCCGCGTCGTCGCGCCGATCAGCGTGAACGCTGGCAGATCGATCCGGACCGACCGCGCCGACGGCCCCTCCCCGATCATCAGATCAAGCGCCCGGTCCTCCATCGCCGGATAGAGAATTTCCTCGACCGCCGGATTGAGCCGGTGAATTTCATCGATGAACAGCACGTCATTGGGTTCAAGATTGGTCAGCAACGCCGCGAGATCGCCTGCCTTGGCGATGACCGGCCCCGACGTCGCCCGGAACCCGACGCCCATCTCCCTGGCCACGATCTGCGCCAGCGTGGTTTTCCCCAACCCCGGCGGCCCGTGAAACAGCACATGATCCAGCGCATCGCCCCGCTGCCGCGCTGCCTCGATAAACACCCGCAAATTCTCACGCGCCGATTTCTGGCCGACAAATTCGTCGAGGCTTTTCGGGCGCAGAGCAGCATCCACATCCTCGGGACGGCGGACAGCAGCAATCATGCGATCGGCGTCTTGGGCGCTCACTGGGCGATAACTCTCAGAAACGCATCCGCCGAGACTTCAGCTTGGCGCAATATGCTGGACAAGGTGCGGCGCTTGACCTCCCGATGGAGCGGCACAATCACGGTGAGGCGACCGGACCGCAGTTTGACATGGCTCCCGCGCTGGCTGACGCGGGCAAATGCCAAGCGTTCCAACGCACGGATTATCTCCAGCCCCGACAGGGGCGGAAGGCTAGGCATGCTCCTTGACGGTCAGCATAGTCATAAAGGACGGCCCCGAGATCGTGATCGGCTCATCTTCAAGAAACAGCTCAACAGCCTCGCGTAGATTCGCGAGAGCTTCATCGATTGTCTCGCCCTGACTCGCGGTTCCAGTCTCGGGGTTGAAGGCGACGTAGCCCCCTTCCTCAGCGGGCGTCAGCACGGCGGTAACCTGCATTGGAAAAATCCCTTCCAGACACAATCTAGCGCGCGCTCCTCTTCAACGCCACCCGCACTAGTTCCCCGAACGTCGCCGCATCGCCCAGTTCCGCCTGCGCTTCCGCGACGGCGCGGCTTGCGTCGATGGGTTTGAACCCGAGGTTGGCGAGTGCTGACAGGGCATCTTTTACCGCTCCACCACTGGCCGATTGCGCGACAAAGGCCGCTGACACGCCGCCCGACACCACGATGGTCCCCGCCTTGTCCTTCAGCTCGTTGACGATGCGCGCCGCCAATTTTGGCCCCACCCCGTTTGCCCGGGCCACGCTCGCCTGATCTTTCATGGCAATCGCGGTCTGCAAATCGGCAGGCGGCAGCACCGACAATATCGCCAGCGCCACCCGGCCGCCGACGCCCTGCACCGATTGCAGCAACCGGAACCAGTCGCGCTCGTCCTCGGCGGTGAAGCCGTAGAGCGTGATCGCATCCTCGCGGACCTGCGTGTCGATGTGCAGCACCACCGC
>JAYVLC010000127.1:0-3087 GCA_043759675.1 Sphingosinicellaceae bacterium | reverse complement strand
TTCATTGCCGCGCGCCGAGTTTGTCCGGACATCATGGCATCAGGCCGACTACGCCCACCGATGCTTCCATAGCAACATCCCAAACCCTATTTGTCCAGTAATGCCCGCACATTGTTGTTGGTTTTCGCGCAGCCGGGGCAAATCGTTGCCCTGCGGCAACAGTTACCTATCCTAAAAGACAGGTTATCCGGTCCCAGCCGACCGCATCACAAAGCCCTCATAGCCCTGCCCGACGACCATATCGCAATATTCGCGGTACGCGCCAAGGCCGCCGGCATAGGGCATGAACTGGCGCGGCTTACCCGGCACGTTCGCGCCCATGTACCAGCTGTTGGCCTGCGGGTAGAGCGTCATGCTGGCAACCTCGTTGACATGCGCCACCCACTGGCTCTCGGCCTCGGGTGTCGCCTCGATCGTCGCCTGCTGGTGGCTGGCCAGATGGACCAGGCAATCGCTGATCCACTCGACATGCTGTTCGATGGAACTGATCATGTTGGTCAGCACCGACGGGCTGCCGGGACCGGTGATCGTAAACAGATTGGGGAACCCGGCGACCATCAGCCCCAGATAGGTCTGCGGCCCCTCGGCCCAGCGTTGCTTCATCGTCACGCCGCCCCGGCCCCGGATATCAATCCGATCAATCGCCCCGGTCATCGCATCGAACCCGGTCGCCAGCACAATCGCGTCGACGGGATAGTCGCCACCGCTGGTCCGGATGCCGTCAGGCATGATCCGCTCGATCGGCGCGGTCTTGATATCAACAAGGCTGACATTGCTGCGGTTGAATGTGGCGTAATAATCGGTGTCGACGCACAACCGTTTGGTTGCGAAGGGATAGTCCTTGGGGGTCAGCAGATCGGCAACCGCCGGGTCGGTGACGATGCTGCGAATTTTGGCGGCCGCAAATTCGGCGGCGACCGCATTGGCGGCAGGGTCAATACCCATGTCGGCAAAAGCGCCGAGCATGTGGAACCCGCCGATCTGCCAGCGCCGCTCATATTCGGCGATGCGTTCGTCGGGCGATACGTCCATCGTCATCAACTCACAGGGATCATTGAAAAATCCACCGACGGTCAACTTCATTGCCGCCCGGTACTCCGCCCGCTTGTCAGTCCAGTCGGCGACCACGTCGTCATCAAGCGCCCCATTGTGCGCCGGCACGCTGTAATTTGGTGTCCGCTGAAACACGGTCACATGCGACGCCTCCGCCGCGATGATCGGAATCGACTGGATCGCCGACGATCCGGTGCCAATGACACCGACCCGCTGCCCGCTAAAATCAACGCCCTCATGCGGCCAGCGGGAGGTGCGATACACCGGTCCCGCAAACGCATCGATACCGTCAAAATTCACGTCGGTCGGCACCGACAGGCAGCCGGTCGCCATGACAACGAACTTCGCAGACACGGTCTCGCCCTGATCGGTGGTAACCGTCCAGCGATTGATCGCCTCGTCAAATTGCGCCGAACTGACGCGGGTCTCCAGTCTGATGTCGCGCCGCAGCTCAAACCGGTCGGCGACATGCTCGGCATAGGACAGCAATTCGGCCTGCGGGGCATAGCGCTCGGTCCATCGCCACTCATTCTCCAGCTCCGCCGAGAAGGAGAAGGAATATTCAAGGCTGCGGATATCCACCCGTGCGCCAGGATAGCGATTCCAGAACCAGGTGCCACCGACGCCGCTGCCTGCCTCGTACACCCGGGCGGTCAACCCCAGCCCGCGGGCCCGGTGCAGCATGTACATGCCGGAAAACCCGGCCCCGACGATCACAACGTCGAATTCGCCAGCCTCTGCCGCGTCTGCCTGATCTGCCGTGCCTGCCTGATCTGCCGCGCCTGCCATGCCTGCTCCCCGGTGCGTCGGACCCGTCGTTGCGGGTGCCACCCATCGCAGCCAAAGTTACCACGCACCAAAACCCCCGCAAGGCCTGCGCAGACTAGGTTAGGTGATAGGCTGCGGATGTCGCGCTCCCCCGTGATGCTGATCCGGCAGCAGCAGGCTTGAATCACCGTAGCTGTAGAACCGATAGTCGTTGGCGATGGCATGAGCGTAAATTTCATGCATCCGCTCCAGCCCCATCAGCGCGCTGACCAGCATGAACAATGTTGACTTCGGCAGGTGAAAGTTGGTCATCAGGCCATCCACCGACAGGATTTTCCGACCCGGTGTGATGAAAATCCGGGTGTCTCCCTCGAAGGCGCGAATAATTCCATCCTCGCCCGTCGCACTTTCCAGCAAGCGCAGCGACGTCGTGCCAACCGCGATGACCCGCTTGCCAGCCAGCCGTGCAGCGTTGAGCCGCGATGCCGTATCGGCTTCGATCCGGCCCCATTCAGCATGCATCCGGTGGTCCGTGGTATCGTCGACCTTCACCGGTAGGAACGTACCTGCCCCGACGTGCAGCGTCAGCGTTTCATGCCCGACACCCGCCGCCACCAGTGCCGCCAGCAACTGCGGTGTAAAATGCAGCCCCGCTGTCGGGGCCGCGACAGCTCCCGGCGCGTTCGCATAAATCGTCTGATAGTCGGCAAGGTCCTGGGCGTCGGCGGCGCGCTTGCCCGCGATATAGGGCGGCAGCGGCATCACACCGGCCTCGGCCAGCGCGACCTCGAGCGGCTGGCCTGCCGCAAAATGCCACAGGATTGCGCCGTCGTCGTCCCGTGCCTCGACCTTGCCCGTCAACCCGTGCCCGAACGCGACCACATCCCCGATCTTCAACCGCCTGGCATTGCGAACAAATGCCCACCAGCGCCACGCATCCTCGCGCTTGTGCAGGGTTACGCCGACCCTCGCATCGCCGCGCTTGCCGAACAATTGCGCCGGGATCACCCGCGTGTCGTTGAACACCAGCACATCGCCGCGCCGCAGCAGCTGTGGCAAATCAGATACCAGATGATCCGTGGTCACCCCGCAGTCGGCCACCAGCATTCGGGCTGAATCGCGCGGCACCGCAGGCCGGAGCGCGATCCGAGCCGGCGGCAGGTCAAAATCGAAATCAGAAACGCGCAGCGGACGGGTCCGCTCGTTACTTGACCGGCTCGAGCAAGGCCGCCGGTGCGATCATCAGCAGCGGCGGCAGATTGTCGG
>JAYVLC010000126.1:0-8390 GCA_043759675.1 Sphingosinicellaceae bacterium | reverse complement strand
GTCATACACAGGCTCCTGCCATTGAAACGGCCTCAAACGGGAGGCCATCAGTCCGATTGCGATATTGTCGGGCCGCTAGCTGGCGCGCATCGCCTCAATGGCGAGGTTTGCCAGCGTGTCGGCCCGTTCGTTCCCGACATGTCCGGCGTGGCCCTTCACCCAAATCCATTTGATGTCATGCGGTTTGATCGCCTCGACCAGCTGTCGCCACAGATCATCATTCTTGACGGGCTTTTTGTCAGCCGTGCGCCAGCCGTTGCGCTGCCAGCCAAACACCCATTTCGTGATGCCGTCCATGACATATTTGCTGTCGATCGAAACCTCGACCCGGCAGGGCTTGTTCAGCGCCTGCAAGGCCTTGATCGCTGCGGTCAGCTCCATCCGGTTGTTGGTGGTCAGCGGCTCAGCGCCGGACAACTCCCGGACGTTGGCACCCTGCCGCAGAATGGCTCCCCAACCACCGGGCCCGGGATTGCCCTTGCAGGCCCCGTCGGTGGCGATTTCGACGAACGGCAGCGTCATATGGCGCGGTAATGCTGAAGGCGGCGGAGATAGGCCAGCGGGTCCTTGCGGGTCACCAGAGCACCTGTCGGCGTGTTGATCCAGTCATAGGCACGGGTCAGCAAAAAGCGGAGGCAGGCACCCCGGCACAGCGTCGGCATGGCTGCGGCTTCGGCGTCAGACAGGTTGTGTGTTTCGCGGTAACCCGCATCAAGCGCTGCGGCGCGTTCGGCGGAATGGTGCACGCCGTCGTCCGAGAACGCCCAAGCGGTATGGAGAACGGCGAGGTCATAGACACGGATGTCGGTGCAGGCGAAGTAGAAGTCGATCAGCCCGGTGATCTCGGTCCCGCGCATCAGAACGTTGTCGGGAAACAGGTCGGCATGGATCGTGCCTCGGGCGAGATCGTGCGGCCAGCGGGCGATGACATCAGCCAGATCGCGCTCAACCTCGGTGCCAAGGCCGGGAGCAATGTCGTCGAAATGATCGGCGCAGGCGGCGAATAGGCGCGTCCAGCCTTTCGGGCCGAGGTCATTCTCCCGCACGAGCGCGAAGTCCGCGCTCGTGCTGTGCAGCCGACCGAGTGCGGCGCCTGCGGCGTGACAATGCGCCGGTGTCGGCTCGGTCAGCGAGATACCGGAGAGATATTCGATCAGGCAGGCGGGGCGGCCCTGCAGGGTTTGCAGGACCGTGCCATTTCGGTCCGGAATCGGGCGCGGCACCGGCAGGCCGTGGTCCGCCAAGTGAGCCGTCAGCGCCAGAAAATATGGCAGATCGTCAGCAGCGACCGCGGTTTCGTAAAGCGTCAGAAAATACCGTCCGCCGGTGGTTTCAACCAGGAAGTTGGAATTTTGAACCCCTTCGGCGATCCCCTTGGCGCTCAGCAGGGTGCCGACGTCATAGCGTTGCAGGAACGTCGCGAGAGCTTCAGACGGGACTGGGGTATAAACCGCCATCAGTCGACGAGCGCGCGCGGCAGCTTGAATACGACGTCCTCGGTCGCTGTGGACAGTTGCTCAACGGTCACCTCAAAGCGCATGGCAAGGGCATCGAGCAGTTCGCGGACCAGATGTTCGGGCGCAGACGCACCAGCGGTGATGCCCAGCGTCCGGATTCCGTGCAACCAGCGCCAATCGATGTGAGCAGCGCTCTCGATCAGCTCGGCAAAGGCACCCGACCGCTTGGCAACTTCGACGAGGCGCACCGAGTTGGAGGAGTTGGGAGCGCCGATTACCAACACCAATTCGGCATCGGCCGCAATTGCCTTGACCGCCGTCTGGCGATTGGATGTCGCGTAGCAAATATCCTCGCCCTTCGGCGCAATGATGTCGGGCGCGCGGTCGCGGAGTATAGCAATGACGTCGGCGGTATCGTCGACCGACAACGTCGTCTGGGTCAGGAACCCGAGTTGTCCGGCTGGCAATAGGACGGCGCGCGCGTCCTCAACCGTCTCGATCAGGGTCATGGAGCCTTGTGGAACCTGTCCGAAGGTCCCGATGACTTCGGGGTGACCGGCGTGGCCGACGAACAGGATGTGGCAGCCCTGTGCAACCAGTCGCTCGGCCTGGCGGTGCACCTTGGACACCAGCGGACAGGTTGCATCGAGCCAGTTGAGCCCGCGGGCTTCGGCGGTTGCCGGAATGAGTTTGGGGACCCCGTGTGCTGAAAATATCACCGGGACGCCGTCGGGCACCTGATCAAGCTCCTCAACGAACACAGCGCCCAGCGCCTTGAGCGAATCAACGACGGTTTTGTTGTGCACGATCTCGTGACGGACATAGACCGGTGCACCGAGGCGTTCGATTGCCAGCTCGACGATCCGGATCGCCCGGTCGACTCCGGCGCAGAATCCGCGCGGTGCAGCAACCAGCACCCGCAAGCGCGGTTTGTCGGCAGGGGAGGGCTGAGGTGCAAGTGTTGCCATGTCGCGCCGGTCCATACGGCATTGCTTGTGCGCGCGGAACCCGGTTCCTATAAGGCCGTGGCAAGTGAAATCGGGGTACCCAGCGTGCGCAAACCAGCCGTCATTGTCATTGTTGCCGGACTGGCACTCAGCGCCTGCGGGCTCAACCAGAACCCGTTCGTCGTCAAGCGGTCGCCGTGCCCGGCAGTTGCAGTGCTGGCCCACGCCGGCGATGTGACGCTGTTTTCGCCAGCCGATAGCCGGGATGCCGACGCGATCGATGTTGTCGCGACCATCACCAATCTGCGCGCCACTTGCAACGACACCGGCGGCCATATCGTCAGTACCGCGAGCTATGACGTCATCGCGCGGCGCACCGATCCGGCGGGTGCCCGCGAGGTAGTCTTCCCGACATTTGCAGCCGTCATTCAGGCTGGAACCAAGCTGGTCGCCAAGCAGACCGGTCAGGTGACCATCCGCTTTGCAGATGGGCAGACCCGTGCAACGGGATCGGGCAGCTCGACGGGCTCGATCGATCGCGAAGTCGCCTCGCTGAGCGCGGAAATCAGCGCGAAGATCGAGCGCAAGCGCAAACCCGGCGATCTTGATGCCGCTATCGATCCGCTCGCGGCACCGGACGTCCGTGCTGCCGTGAAGAACGCCAGCTTCGAGCTGTTGGTCGGGTTCCAGCTGGATGACACAAGTTTGGAATATAACATCACCAAGTGAGGCTCGCCGCGTTTTGGCGCGTGACTCTGGGCGTTGGCTTTCGTAGACGCTAGACCAGCCGCCGGGGTTCGCTCCGGCGCTGACGCGGGAGAGTGTGGGTTCGCCCACCGCCGAAGGAGCAAGCCGCCCCTGGAATCTCTCAGGCCCAAGGACCGCGTGAGCGCATCAGTGGCGATCTGGAAAGCGAGGCACAGCGCTTGTGTCTCCACCGACGGGGTAAGCAGGGCCGCACGGCCCGGCGAAAACTCTCAGGTTCCGTGACAGACAGGGGCAAACGGTCGGTGCAATACGCGCCGGGCGGGCTCTGTCGAACGGATTTTTGCGCGTGACCGATAGCGACGAAACGACCAAGACCCTGCCGCTCGATGCATGGCATCGTGGAAAAGGCGGTCGCATGGTGCCGTTCGCCGGCTATCAGATGCCCGTTCATTACGAAGGTATCATGGCGGAGCACCTTTGGACGCGCACGTCGGCCGGACTGTTCGACGTCAGCCACATGGGCCAACTCTATCTGTCGGGCGACGGCCTCGACGATGCGCTCGAGGCGCTGACACCGGCTGATGTGCGCGGTCTTGCGCTCGGTCGCATGCGCTATTCGCTGTTGCTCGGTCAGAGTGGCGGCATTCTCGACGATCTGATGCTGAGCCGCTGGCCCGATGGCATCTACATGGTGGTCAACGGCGCGACCAAGCAGGACGACATCGCCCATCTTCGCACGCATCTTCCATCGGCGATCTCGCTTCGCCATCTTGAAGAACGTGCGTTGCTTGCATTGCAGGGACCCCGGGCCTTCGATGCGCTGTCGCGCCACACGACGGGCCAATGGGAGCTTGGCGTTCTCGGGTTTATGATGGGCGGCCCCTTTCAGATCGACGGCGTCGATGCGTGGATTAGCCGGTCGGGATACACCGGCGAAGACGGGTTCGAAATTTCCATCAATGCATCAGACGTGGCGCGGTTGACCGAACTGCTCTGCTCCGAGCCCGAAGTGAAACCGATTGGCCTTGGCGCGCGCGATTCGCTGCGGCTTGAGGCGGGGTTGCCGCTCTATGGGCATGATCTGACACCCGAGATTACACCCGTCGAGGCCGGGCTGTCGTTCGCGATTTCGAAGCGCCGTAAGGTCGAGGGCGGCTTTCCGGGGGCCGAGCGCGTGCTGAAGCAGCTGCGCGACGGGCCAGAGCGCAAGCGCGTGGGCTTGCGCATAGACGGTCGCCAGCCGGTCCGCGAGGGTGCAACCGTCGTCGTAGATGGCGCCGTTGTGGGACATGTGACCAGCGGTGGGCACGGCCCAGCCCTGAATGCGCCCATCGCCATGGCCTATGTTCCACCCGCGTTCGCTGGTGACGGACAACGCCTCCAGATCGAAGTGCGCGGGCGGCTGCTCGATGCGACCGTCGTGCCGATGCCGTTTTTCCCCAAAAATTATGTCCGACAGGGAGCCACAAAATGACGCGCTATTATACCAAAGACCATGAATGGCTCGATGTCGCCGGCGACACGGCCACGGTCGGAATAACCGACTATGCCCAGGGCCAGCTTGGCGATGTGGTGTTTGTTGAACTGCCGCCTGTCGGCACTTCGCTGACGCAGGGCAAGGACGCCGCAGTTGTTGAATCGGTGAAGGCGGCGTCGGAGGTTTATGCCCCGATCAGCGGCAAGGTCACCGAAGGCAATGCGGATCTTGAGGCCGATCCGTCGCTGGTCAACACGGCGCCAGAGGCGGGCGGCTGGTTTTTCCGGATGACGGTTGGTGACGTGTACGAACTGGATGGCCTGATGGACGAGACCGCCTATCGTACCATGGTCGCCGACCTCTGATGCGCTACCTGCCCCACACCGCAGCCGACCGGCGCGATATGCTCGCCGTGGTCGGGGCGAAGTCGATTGATGAATTGTTCTGCGATGTGCCGGACGCGGCGCAGCTGAGGGAGCCGGTCGCCGGACTTACCCATCATATGCCTGAACTTGAGGTCGGGCGGCTGCTGGGCCGGATGGCGGCAAAGAATGTGGCGGCGTCGTCAGTACCGTTTTTTGTCGGGGCAGGGGCGTACAAGCATCATGTGCCGGCCTCGGTCGATCACCTGATCCAGCGCGGCGAGTTCCTGACCAGCTACACGCCCTATCAGCCCGAGATCGCGCAGGGCACATTGCAGGTGCTGTTCGAGTTCCAGACCCAGGTCGCGCGCTTGGTCGGCATGGAAGTGGCCAATGCCTCGATGTATGATGGCTCGACCGCGATGACCGAAGCGGTGTTCATGGCGCGGCGGATCACCCGGTGCGTAAAGGCCATTGTGTCGGCTGGCGTGCATCCGCACTATGTTTCTGCTGCAAAGACGCTGACCCGGTTTACCGAGGACGAGCTGGTCTGCGGAGTGCCCGAACTGACACCGGGCGCGCCTGGGCATGATGCCGACTGGCTGGTTGCCCAGATCGACGACGCGACGTCATGTGTTGTGGTGCAGAATCCCAATCTGTTCGGCCATGTCGCCGACCTGACTGATCTTGCGGCGGCCTGTCATGCCAAGGGTGCGCTGCTGATCGTGGTGGTCACCGAAGTGGTGGCGCTTGGTGCGATCCGATCACCGGGTGAGATGGGTGCCGATATCGTCGTTGGCGAGGGGCAATCGATCGGCAATGGCCTGAACTTTGGCGGGCCGTATCTGGGGCTGTTTGCGACGCGCGACAAATATGTGCGGCAGATGCCTGGACGCCTCTGTGGTGAGACAGTCGATGCCGACGGCAAGCGCGGCTTTGTGCTGACGCTGTCCACCCGCGAGCAGCATATCCGCCGCGAGAAGGCGACGTCGAACATCTGTACCAACTCCGGCCTGTGTGCGCTGGCGTTCACCATCCACATGAGCCTGCTGGGCGAGATGGGTTTGCGAAAGCTCGCGGCTGTCAATCATGCCAAGGCCGTGCGGGCAGCCGAGGCGCTGGCGGCGGTGCCGGGGGTGACGGTCGTAAATGGGCCGTTCTTCAACGAATTCACCCTGGCCCTGACCAAACCGGCGCGGGCCGTCGTGCAGGGGCTGAGCCAGCGCGGCGTGTTGGGCGGCGTGTCGTTCGGGCGATTATATCCGGGCCTTGCAGCACTGGAGACCGGCATGGTCACCGCCGTGACCGAAACCACAACCGATGCAGATGTCGATGCGTTCGTTGCTGCGCTGACGGAGATATTGGCATGATGAACGGTGAGGGGCAGGCAACGTCGCCGGAGCCCGGCAGCGCGGGGCAGGCGGTCACGTTTACCGGCAATCGCGGGTTGATGCTTGAGGAGCCTTTGCTGTTCGAACGCGGCGGGATGGACCGGTGCGGGGTTGATCTGCCCGATGTGCCGAAGGTCGCGACGCGGCTTGGTGGGCTTGAGCGCCACCGCGATATCGGCCTGCCTGGCATGTCGGAGCCCGACACCGTCCGGCACTATACCCGGCTCAGCCGTCAGAATTACGCGATCGACATGGGCATATTCCCGCTTGGCTCGTGCACGATGAAGCATAATCCGCGCCTCAACGAGAAAATGGCGCGGCTGCCCGGGTTTGGTGACATTCACCCGCTGCAACCGCAGGCGACCGTGCAAGGGGCGCTTGAGCTGATCGACCTTGTGGCAGACTGGCTGATGAAGCTGACCGGCATGCCGGCGGTCGCAATGAGCCCGAAGGCCGGCGCGCACGGCGAATTGTGCGGGATGCTGGCGATCCGTGCGGCGCATGATGCGCGCGGAGAGAGCCGGCGTGTCGTGCTGGTGCCGGACAGTGCGCACGGGACCAATCCGGCAACCGCAGCCTTTTGCGGCTATGACGTGGAAAGTATTCCGGCCAATGCGGCAGGCCGCGTCGATCTTGATGCCCTGCGTCGCCAGATGGGGCCGCATGTTGCCGCCGTCATGGTCACCAACCCGAATACCTGCGGGCTGTTCGAGCCGGACATGATCGAGATCGGCAAATCGGCCCATGCCGCAGGAGCCTATGTTTATTGCGACGGCGCGAATTTCAACGCCATCGTCGGCCGGGTCCGCCCGGGCGATCTTGGTGTCGATGCGATGCACATCAACCTGCACAAGACCTTTTCCACCCCGCACGGCGGCGGCGGGCCGGGGTCGGGGCCGGTGGTGTTCTCCGAAGCGCTGGCACCGTTCGCGCCGCTGCCGTTCGTGCGGCGCAACGGCGACCATTTCGAGCTGATCGAGGAGGCGCAAGCGATGGCGAGCGCCGACCACAATCGCAGCTTTGGCCGGATGGTCGCCTTCCACGGCCAGATGGGCATGTTCGTGCGCGCCGCCGCCTATATGCTGAGCCATGGCGCTGACGGGCTGCGGCAGGTTGCCGAGGATGCGGTGCTTAACGCCAATTATGTGCTGGCGCGCTGCCGGGACGTGATGAGCGCACCGTTCGGCGACACCGGCCCCTGTATGCACGAGGCGCTGTTCTCCGATGATTTCCTGCACGGCACCGGCCTTACGACACTGGATATCGCCAAGGGGCTGATCGACGAGGGCTTCCACCCGATGACGGTCTATTTCCCGCTGGTCGTCCACGGCGCGATGCTGATCGAGCCAACCGAGACCGAGAGCAAGGCGACGCTCGATGAGTTCATCGACGCGCTGCGGGATGTCGCCATCAAGGCTGCTTCAGGAGACGGAGACCGGATCAAGGCCGCACCCTATCTGGCACCAAGACGGCGGCTGGACGAGACGGCGGCAGCCCGGAAGCCGGTCCTCAGCTGGCGCGAGCCCGAAGGGCTGCAGGCGGCGGAGTAGTCCGTCCTCCTCTCCCTGGAGGGGAGAGGCGACTCAGCGGCGTCAGGCCACTGAGCGGGTGAGGGTGACCGCCCGGACCGGATTGAGGGCGCGCCGCTTCCACCCTCACCCGCTCAGCGTTGCTGAGTCGACCTCTCCCCTCAAGGGAGAGGTGGACAGCTGTCACGCCCCTTGACCGCCGCGCCGGGAAAGTCGCTGAAGATGCCGTCGACGCCCGCCCTGAGGAAGGCGCAGGCCTCGGCGGCAACGTCGCCCTGAGCGCGGGGATCAGCGCCGGATTTGAAATCGGCGGGCAGGAAATAATTTTCGGCCCGAAGCGTCCAGGGATGGACAGTGAGGCCAGCCGCATGGGCGTCGGCAACGAGGCTGGTGGCGGGGGCGAGATGGCCGTCGATGGTGCGGGGCAGGACCATCTTCTTGTCGGGGCCGATGCCGTTTGCGTAGGCGGCGACGGCCATGAGGCCGGCGGGCGTGGCCATGTCGGCGTAGGACGTGGCT
>JAYVLC010000125.1:0-4008 GCA_043759675.1 Sphingosinicellaceae bacterium | reverse complement strand
GCAGCACCATTTTTTCGCCCGCGCGGCCGATTTTTTGCGGTTGCGATGCCGCAGATTGGCGTCGTGGGCGCTGCCAGCGCAAAACGTCGCTGACACTAGTCCCCGACTGCGTTAGGCTGTGATGATGTGGTGGGCGCGCGCGATAGCGATATTGGGTATGATGGGCGCGGCCACGGCTGCGGTTGCCGACGATCAACGATTTTCGTCGGCCCCGTTGAAGGCCAGTGAATATCATGATGCAGGCCTGAAGACAGAGTCGCCCGTCGCAGCCCCTGCACCCGACAGCGCGGTCGTTGACCGACCCGACAGCGCGGTTGTTGACCGACCCGTCGAGCCGGTCAGCAAATTTGGTGCCCAAGTCTACCGGGCGCTGACGGACGGCGACCAATCAGGCGCCGGTGGTTTCCTCCGCGACGCAATCAACAGCTTGGGCGGCCTCTGTCCAAATGTTACTGCATTTCAGCGTGTTGGTCCCAAGAACAAGCTACTGACGTTCAAGGTCCGCTGCGCCAAACGGCCGTTGTACTTGCTCACTGTTGACGGGCTTGGGCGGATGTTGGTGGACGGCGGTGACGGACGCGTCCCGGCCATGGGGGCATCCGATGGCGAGGTCTTCAACGGCAGCGGCGAGAGCCTGAGCGACGACGCCCCGACCAAGGCGCGGCGCGGTGCCGAACGAGGCGATGACAGGATTCCGCTCGCTGATGTGAAGCGGGCAGGGCCCGTGGCGGTGTCCTCGGTCGGCGCGGCGCGGCACCAGAATCAGTGGTTGCCATGGCTGGCGGCGTTTCTGCTCCTGCTCGGACTGGTCGCAGCTTTTGCACTGTATCTCCGGTTCAACGCGGGCGCTGGCACGGGCATGGCACCGCGCCACAGCAATGCGCCGCGCCGCTACCCAACCGAGCTGAAGGATGAAATGATCGCCGAGTCAGTCGAGGAGCTGCCCGATATGTGGCTTCATGCATCTGGCATCTACATCGTCCGTGGCCGGCACGGAAAACGCCGGGTGTTTGGCCACCGCTGGAACGCGATGCTGTATTACCGGTGGGGCTACAAGATTTTGCAACGGCGGTAGCTTATGGTCGGGCGTTACGTCAGTGGATCGAGCCCGCAGCACAGGCGTCACTTGGGCAGGTTCAGGCGGTGCGGTCGGCGCGGTCCTTGGCGTTGGTCGACTGGATAGCGCCGCGGATCATGTCCCAATCAGCGTCATCGAGTGCGGTCAGGGATCCGAAATTGCCGCCGCTGTTCAACCACTGCCCGCCGTCAATCGGGATGACAGCGCCGGTCAGATAGTCACAGCCATCCGACATCAGGAACGCCGCCAGGTTGGCGAGTTCGATATGTTCCCCCATCCGGCGCATCGGAATGTTGCCCGCCCCCTGGCCGGCCCCGGTTTTCCTCGCGAGGGGTTCCGGCATCAGCCGCTCCCAAGCCCCTTTGGTCGGGAATGGACCGGGCGCAATGGCGTTGGCCCGGATGCCCTTTGGTCCCCATTCGACGGCCAGACTCTGGGTCATCGCGGCGATCCCAGCCTTGGACATCGCCGAGGGCACGGTAAACGGGCCGCCGACCCAGACCCAAGTGGTGACGATCGACAGGATCGAGCCTTTGTGACCGCCGGCAATCCAGCGTTTGCCAGCTGCGACTGTGGTGTTGAACGTACCGTGGGCAACAATGCTTGCAATGGCGTTGAAGGCGTTCGGCGACAGGTTTTCGGTGCGGCTGATGAAATTTCCAGCGGCATTGTTAACGAGGCCGGTCAGCGGTCCGGTGTCGAATATCCCCTGCATCGCCTCGTCGATTGCGCCGCCCGAGCGGATATCGACGGCCATGGTCTCGCAGGTGCTGCCGGTTGCCTCGCGCATTTCGGCAGCAGTCTCGTCGAGCACCGGGCCGCGACGGCCCCAGATGACGACATGCGCCCCGAGCGACATGAAATGCTGCGCCATCGATTTGCCGAGACCGGTGCCACCCCCGGTGACAAGAATTTTATGGCCAGCGAGCAGGTCGGTCTTGAACATGGCAGTCTCCCCAGAATTGTTGTCAGCATGCTAAGCTGAACGCATGGAGAGGACAGCTGTGAAGTTTGTGGACGCGCGCGGGTTGAAATGCCCGCTCCCGGTGCTGCGGTTGAGACGCGAGGTGGCGAGCTACAGCGGCAACGTCACCTTGCTGACCGATGATCCGGCGGCGCTGGCCGATGTTCCGGCATTTTGCGGCGAGCAAGGGTGGCCGGTGATCCTGATCGGCACGGAGTTCGGAGTCATAACCTGGGACGTCAGAATTCCCTGACCAACGTCCGGACCACCGCTAGCCACGACGCGTCCGCAATGACCAGCTGTCGCGCTCCGGGGGTGAGCGGCAGGAGCTGCAATTTGGCTCCGTCCTCCCCGGGTTCCGCAGCCACGAGGCGACCGAAGGCAAAACGTCCAGCCGGGCGGGGTACCAAGACGTCGCAATTGAGCGCCCGAGCGGCCTGTGCCGCTGGCAGGCGCTCGAGCCATAGGTGATCGCCAGCGCGGTAATCGCCCTGCGCGGCCTCGACGGCGACGCCGACCATGGTGCGCGTCGGTGTCGGAGGGAGGAGGGCGCGCGTCCGGGTCGGAGCCACCGGGCCGTCGGCGGTCAGCACGGCTGCGACTGCGACATCGACCCTGTCCGGCAGCGTGACGAGCTCTGCTGCGTCAACGCCAAGTGCCTTCGCAATCCGGTTGAGCCAACCCACCGAGACCGTCCGCATGCCAGTTTCAAGCCGTCCGATGGTCTGGGCCGTGGTTGGCGGCTCGCAACGTGAAGCAACTTCGTGGAGTGCGAGCCCTTTGGCCTTGCGAACATCACGGATACGAGTGAGCATCTGACGTTTTCCTAACCTGAATGGTTTATTCATTGTCCTACATACATGCTGATATGGCAAGAGGTGATTCGCGGAACGGAAGGTGATTTTGATGCAGACTCTGGCGAAGGCACGGACGGTTGTTGGCGGTGAAGTGGCAGACGTATTCGTCAACCTGTCGGAGAGCCCGCTCGGCTGGCTGATGCGGCGCGGGCTGATCACCCGGCGACAATATGATGCTGGCGAACAGCTTCGTGGCAATTTTCACATCGCCAGCCTTGGTCCAAGCGTGACGATGCGCTGGGAGGCGGCGGGTCATAACAAGGTGGCCCGTGGCCCCGGCGTTGCGATGGATCCGACCACGGCGCAGATCGCGGCCAAGCAGCGGTTTGAGGCAGCTGTTGCAGCGGCCGGGCCGGGGCTGTCTGATATGCTCTGGCGCGTCGTCTGCGCCGGTGACGGACTCGCTGATGCGGAGCGCGCCATGGGGTGGCCAGTGCGCGCCGGCAAGGTCGTGCTGGGTTTGGCGCTCGACCGCATCGCCGATCATTTTGGCATGGCCTGATCGTCAGATCGTTCCCCCGGCGTGTTCGCCGCTATTTTTCCGCAGCTCCCAACCGTCGGACATGGTCTTTCATCGCGACGATCTCTCCGGGCTTTAATACACCCTCCCACGGCGGCATCATGGCGCTGCGGCCAATGCCGGGTCCGCCCTTGGCGATAACCTGGACGATCGCTGCATCGGTGAAATAGGCTTGGAAATTCGGATCGGTCAGGTCCGGAACATATTCGCCGAGGGCTTTGGAGTCCGGGCCATCAGCCTTGCCGGCTGCCCCGTGGCAGCGGGCACAGTTGACCGCGAACAGCGACTGGGCCTGGGCAGCGGTCAGGGCCTTGGTTGGGACGGCAGCCTGCGCGCGTTGCGCGGCGGTTGCAGCCTTGGCGGTGTCGCTGCTTGAACGCACGAGCTTCGAGATCGTCCCGGTCGGATTGTCGTTGTCGCCCATGACGGTGACCAGAAGTTCGCCGTCCGGGGCAACGATGAAGCTGGTAAGGCCGCGTTGTGCGACATCGGTGGCGCGGGCGATGACGCTCCAGCTGTCGGTCCGCACGGCGTCGGCCGGAATCGTCATGATCTCGCCGGAATAATTGTCGCCGAAAATGTAGCGGCC
>JAYVLC010000124.1:0-6077 GCA_043759675.1 Sphingosinicellaceae bacterium | reverse complement strand
AATTGCGCCACCCGACCTTTAGCCAGGGACGGTCAGGGGTGGGGTTCCCGGTCAATATCGGCTAGAGACTGGCGATGCTCACCCTGTTTGTCTCTGCATTTGTCACCCTGTTCGTCGTGATCGACCCGCCCGGTGTTGCCCCGATTTTTGCCAGCCTGACCGACGGCACCAGCGCCCGCCACCGGCGCGCCATGGCCTGGCGGTCGGTCACGCTGGCGGGTGGTATCCTGCTGTTCTTTGCGGTCCTGGGAGAATCGTTGCTCGGCGCACTCGGCGTCAGCCTTGACGCATTTCGGATCGCGGGCGGAATCATGGTGTTCCTGATCGCCATCGACATGGTGTTTGAAAAGCGCACCCAACGCCGCGAAACCAGGGCTGAGGAGGTTGCCAAGGGCGCAGGGGGCGACCTCGAGGCCGAAGATATCTCGGTATTCCCAATGGCAATCCCGATGATTGCGGGGCCAGGTTCGATTGCGGCGGTGATGCTGCTGACGTCGCGCAGCCATGGTTGGGAAGAAACAGCCGTGCTCGGCGCAGCTCTTGGTGCAAACCTCGTTTTGACCCTTGGTTCGCTGCTGGCAGCAGCCCCGCTGATGAAGTTCATGGGCCGAAAGACCGAAGCGATGATCACCCGGCTGCTCGGCGTGATTCTGGCGGCGCTCGCCGCGCAGTTCATCATCGACGGAATCCGCAGTGCGTTCGCGCTAGGTTGATTTCGGGGGGCGGCCAATCGGGCCGGTGGATGCAGCGTTTGACCTGATGGAGCACCGATGATTGATCGACGTAATTTGCTAGCGGGCGGAGCAACGATTGCCGCACTTGTTGGTCTGACGAAAGCCTATGCCGCCCGCGACACTGCGGCCACACCGAACACCCTGCTTCCGGATCCAAAGGGTCAGCTCGACCTTCCGCCGGGATTCTCCTGTGTGCTGATTTCCACAGCCGGACAGGCGATGACCAACGGCCAACCGATCCCAGGTCGCTTCGACGGCATGGCGGCATTCGCAGGCGCGGGCGGGCGGACAGTGCTGATCCGCAATCACGAGCTCTGGCCAGAAAGCACCGAAGGGAGCTTCCTGTCGGGCAAGGCGCCCGCTGGACTTCCGCTGTTCAACCCTGCGGGTATCGGCGGAACCACTACCCTGGTGCTCGCGGGTGACGGCGTAACCGTCGAACAGGAGTTTATCAGCCTTGCCGGAACCGTGCGGAGCTGCTGTGGCGGACCGACGCCGTGGGGTTCCTGGCTTTCCTGCGAAGAGCCGCGCCGCGGTGCGTCACCAACGGTCGTCGATGGACACGGCTGGGTATTTGAAGTCCCGTCAACTGCGCGAGCCGCTGTTCAACCGGTTCCGCTGAAAGCAATGGGCCGCTTCAACCACGAAGCCGCAGCGGTCGATACGCGCTCCGGGGTCGTCTACTTATCTGAAGATCGCGAGGATGGGCTGTTTTACCGATTCATCCCCAAAGTCCCCGGCAAATTATCTGCGGGCGGCCAATTGCAGGCCTGCGCCGTCAAGGGTCTGACCACCTCTGCCAACCGCGACGGCGCATGGGCAACTGGCCAGAGCCTGCCAGTCCAGTGGATCAATCTCGACGACCCGGAATCCCCCAATGACGACCTCCGCCAACGCGGCGTGGCCTTGGGCGCTACGGTCTTTGTGCGCGGCGAAGGATTGGCGATGACAGCCAATAATTCGGTATTTCTCAGCTGCACGGAGGGCGGGGCAAACGCCAAGGGCCAGATTTTTCACTACACGCCGGGCGCAGGAAACTCCGGCACGCTCAAGCTATTCTTGCAGCCCGACGACGTCGCGGTGCTCGACATGCCCGACAATATGGTCGTCGCACCCTGGGGCGCTTTGGTTATCTGCGAGGACGGCGGTGCCGACAACTTCCTGCGGCTGGTGACCAAAGATGGACGAATCCTGACGCTGGCGCGCAACGCCCATCCAAACCGGATGGAGTTTGCCGGGGCCTGTTTCTCGCCGGACGGCGCGACGCTGTACGTCAATGTCCAGACACCCGGGTTTACCTATGCGATCCGGGGGCCTTGGTCCGAATTTTCATCGACTTAGACTGGCAGCGCCATTCAGGCTGCGGCGTTCCAGCCCGCCGCCTTCCAAGCTGCGACCTCGGAATCCGCCTCGATCGCGACAATCGCAAGGACGCCGTCATCGTCGGCGACAATCGTGTAGTCGGTATGAAAATCGAGGAGAATATTGCCGGTATCTCCGGTCAGGTTCCAATGCACCCGCGCCCGCGCCGCCGCATCCGGGAGCGGCTCGACGGCAACATCGACCAGCACCGCACCGGCGACATCATGGAGGTCGTAGAAATCGATCAGCTGATCGATGTTGGTGCGGACTTCCTCTTCAGTTTCGAAAAATGTTGTCCGCCCTTCAGACACCATGATCTGCGGCAACGCGAAATGCGCCACCATCGCATCGACGTCGAAGGCATTCCAGGCGCGGCCAAAGCTCGCCAGAAACTCCTCGACCTTGGCCTCCTTCACCGCCCGTCCCTCCGGCCGAGCAGGCGCAGCCGCAGCGCGTTCAGTTTGATGAAACCCTCGGCATCGCGCTGGTCATAGGCCCCGGCATCATCCTCAAAGGTGACGATCTTGGGGGAATAGAGGCTCATCGGTGACTTGCGCCCGACAACCGAGACACTGCCCTTGTAGAGTTTGAGGCGGACGGTGCCCATCACATGGGTCTGGCTGTGATCAATCGCTGCCTGCAACATCTCCCGCTCCGGTGTGAACCACAGGCCGTTGTAGATCAGCTCGGCATAGCGCGGGGCCAGCTCGTCCTTCAAATGCGCTGCGCCCCGGTCAAGCGTGATCTGCTCGATCCCCCGGTGAGCGGCATGCAATATGGTGCCGCCCGGCGTTTCATACATGCCGCGCGACTTCATCCCGACGAAGCGGTTCTCGACCAGATCGAGCCGACCGATGCCATGCGCACGGCCCAACTCATTCAGCGCCATCAGCAGCGTGGCGGGCGACATGTGTTCGCCATTGATGGCCGTCGGGTCGCCGCGCTCGAAATCCATGGTGATATATTGTGGTTTATCCGGCGCATCCTCGGGATTAACGGTGCGCGAATAGACATAGTCCGGCACCTCATCCCACGGGTCTTCGAGCACTTTGCCCTCCGACGAGGTGTGCAGCATGTTCGCATCGGTGGAGAAGGGCGACTCGCCGCGCTTGTCGCGCGGGATCTGGATCTGATGCTGTTCGGCGAACTGGATCAGCGCTTCGCGGCTGGTCAAATCCCATTCGCGCCACGGCGCGATGATCTTGATGTCGGGCGCGAGCGCATAATAGCCCAGTTCAAACCGCACCTGATCATTGCCCTTGCCGGTCGCGCCGTGGCTGACCGCGTCGGCCCCGACGGCTTTGGCAATCTCAATCTGTTTCTTGGCAATCAACGGACGGGCAATCGAGGTGCCGAGCAGATATTGCCCCTCGTATAGCGCATTGGCGCGCATCATCGGGAAGACATAGTCGCGGACAAACTCCTCGCGCAGGTCCTCGATGAAAATCTGCTTCACCCCGAGCAGTTCGGCCTTCCGGCGCGCCGGCTCCAGCTCCTCGCCCTGCCCTAGGTCAGCGGTGAAGGTCACCACCTCGCAACCATAGGTCTGTTGCAGCCATTTCAGGATGACCGAGGTGTCGAGGCCGCCTGAAAAAGCCAGCACCACTTTCTTCACATCATGCGACATCGTCTGTTCGTCCCGGCTGCGATGGTTTCGTTGCGCGAGCCTCTAGGGCAGGGGGGCGGCAGGAGCAACCGGGACTGGCGGCTTCGGTGCGACCGGCCAGCGGTGTTGCGGGGTCATCGTGCGGAACCAGACGAGGATATCGAACGCCGCGCCATTCGGCAGCGGTAGGTCGTCCTTGTCAAAGGACTGGAAGCTGTCCGGCCTCACAGCCAGCCCGGCGTCCCCGCGCCACATCGGCTTCGCGAGCCACGCGGCGACCGTAGGCGAACCCGGCTTGGTGTCGAGATCGAACCAGCGCGCGTTGCCGGGGAGCCGCGCGAACACCGAACCGACATCCTGCGGCCGGTCGTTGGCAAGCGGCATCGGTTCGTCGGCTTGGGGCTTGCTGTAATCGTCCGCGAAACTCGCCACGCGGCGGGTCAACACCGTGGCGCGCGAATAGGTGAAGCCGACCGTGCGGTAGCTCTCGCCAAGCCTCTTCTCGAGTTCGGTGCCGACCGTCATGTAGCCCTTGGCAGCAATTTCGGTCGGCAATACCTCACCGACATGGCCATCGTGCGCCCAGACGACCGCATGCGCACCGGGACTAAGCAACGCGTCGAGGTTGGCGGCCATGAACACGTCCCGGCGCGACGCATAGTCCGCAGGAAGCGTCGCCACATCGACGATGCCGACCTCGCGCTCGAACTCATAGAGACCCTGCCAGGCAATCCGCGCAGCATGCCGCGCCTCGGCAAAGTCGGGGTCGCTGCCCCACCCCGCTACATTGGCCTCGAACGTATCGCGCAGCGTCACAGCCGCCGCAAGCGCCGCCGACATCTCTCCGGGCTTCGAATCCTGAACCCATGCCGCCGGGTTGATCGTGCGTCCGCCCGCATCGGTCATCAGCGTGCCGAATGCCGGGCGCAGCTTTGTCGCCAGCGCCGGATCGCGTTTGGCGAGAAACGCCAGCGCGAACCCCGCATCGACCCCCGCATCCTGATTGTCGATGCCGACCACCCGCACCGGCACATCGGGATGCGCGAGGTTCCATGCCCGCAGCCACAGGATCAGCCCGGCGAACTCGTCGCCCCGCCAGATGCGAAAGAAGGAGGAGGACCGCACCGCTGCCGCCGGATCGCCCTCGCCAAGCCGGACATAGCGGTCGAAGGCGCGTCCGGCGTTGCGATTGGCCTCCAGCGCCAGCGTATCGACCGCACCCGCCTTGACCAGCTCCTTGATTAGCGCGGCCTTGAACGCCTGATCCTCGTGCGTGCCGTGGGTGACCTCGCCGATGCCGATGATGCGCCCGCCGTTCAGTCTGGCGACAATCGGCGCGAGCTCGTCAGCGCTTGGCTCGGCCGTCGCGAACCGCCCACCCGACGCGGTGAGCCAGGCCAGCACCGCCGGGCCCGCAGTCGGCGGCGGCGGCGGCGCTATCGGTGCGGCAGCGATCGTGGCGAGAACAACGAACGGCAGGAAGCGGCGCATGCAGGTCTCCAAATCTCGCCGCCCGGACCAACGTGGCGGCGAAACAGCGTAGCGCACCGGGGCGCGGTATTGTAAACGTAAAGTGAGCGGTGCGCGGAACACACGGCATGTTGGACGTGCGGGAGGATCGCCATGGCCTATGAGCTGAAGACCAAAGTCGGCGCGGTCAGCGTCGCCGATTTCCTCGCAACGGTCGAACCACCCAACCGACGCGCCGACGGCATCGCACTCTGCGAGTTCATGACCCGGGCCACCGGCGAACCGCCGGTGATGTGGGGGCCATCAATCATCGGCTTCGGCAAATATCGCTACACTTATGCCAGCGGCCATAGCGGTGAAAGCTGCCAGGTCGGATTCAGCCCACGCAAGGCCAAGCTCGTTCTCTACCTGACTGGTTGCTCCGAACAAGATTCCGGACAGATCGCGAAGCTGGGCAAGGTCAAGACCGGCAAGAGCTGCATCTATGTGTCGAGGCTCAGCGATATCGATCTTGCCGTGCTCGGCCAGATGATCCGCACATCGATGGCGGGGGCTGCGGAACGCTATCCGGACTGAATGCGCAGCATCCCCTCCGCCTCCGCCACATAATCCCGCGTAATCGGAAGCGCGCTGCGGTTGCGGATATATTGCACCTGATAGTTGCAGATGCCGCCGTAGCGGAAACCGCAAGCGGCGCCAGCGAGGTAAAATTTCCACATCCGCAGGAAGCGTTCGTCATACAGGCGGACGATCTCGTCCGAGGCGGCGACGGTGCGGGCGTACCAATGGTCGAGCGTATGGGCGTAGTGCAGCCGGAGCGTCTCGACATCGGCGACGATCAGCCGGGCCTTTTCGCTCGCGCCGACGATCTGGCTGAGCGAGGGGTTATAGCCACCGGGGAAAAT
>JAYVLC010000123.1:0-4773 GCA_043759675.1 Sphingosinicellaceae bacterium | reverse complement strand
GATGATCTACGGACTTGACCCCGACGCCGACGGCAAAATCCTCTGGGACGTGCGGGCCGGGATGGGCGGCTTCAACGGCGGCGTCCACTGGGGCATGGCGACTGCGGGACCAACATTGTTTGTCGGCATCGCCGATACACCGGGCAACAAGGGTGCGGTCGGACCGCGCCGCCACGGCCTGCATGCCTTCGCGTCCGAAACCGGCAAACCGCTGTGGAGTGTATTTGAGCCACCGACGTGTAATATTGGCGGCTTCACATGTGACACGGCCTTGTCCGCGCCGGTGACGCTCACCGACGGGATCGTGTTTGCCGGGGCACACAACGGATTGCTGCGGGCCTATTCATCGCGGGACGGACGTTTGTTGTGGTCGACTGACACGCGCCGCAAGTTTGTGACCGTGAACGGGGTCGCTGCCGTCGGCGGATCAATCGATTCGGCCGGCCCGGTCATTGCTGGAGGGCGGCTGATCGTCAATTCCGGCTATGATAAGTTCGGCGAAATTCCGGGCAATGTGTTGCTGGTATTCGGGCTGAAATCGGGGAAGGGTCTCAGGTGACGAAGATCAGCAAACTGGCTTTGGTCGCATTGGCAACCACGACGGTGGTGCCACAGACGTCCCTGGCTCAGGGCGGCGGTATCGCGCAGCACCTAGAAAGCGGCCCGCATATGGGTTTGCGCCATGTCGCCATCACCGTGTCCGACATTGACGCGACGGTCGCCTTCTATGCCAAGGCGGTGCCTTACACAGTGGTTCGGCGTTACCGGGTCAAGCGCTCCGCCTTTCCCGGAGCGCTCCTTGCGCGGCGACACGCCGACGTCGAGATCGCGCTGGTCGCCATGCCGACCGGGTTCATCCAGCTGATGGATTTTGAACCAGGCGTGGCCGCTGCTCCAAACCCGCGACCGGTCATCGGCCCGGGCTATACCCACATCTGTTTCCAGTCGGCGTCCGACGACCCGGCGATCAAGCGGTTCATGGCGGCCGGACTGTCGATCATTTCGCGCTTTGGCAAACCGGACGGTGTCGACCTTGGGGGTTACGGGGTTCGCTATGCCTATGGCCGCGACCCGGACGGCATCATGATCGAGAATGAGTCGCTTGATAAACCCAGGCGGAATGAAGCCGCGTGGTTCACCCATATCGCCAATGTCGTGAGTGACCGCGACGCCATGGTGGCATTCTATGAAAAACTGCTCGGCCGGAAGACGCATCGGACGACCCAGCTGGAAAACCGGCCGAGGTTTGACGATGTTGCAAACATCGACAATCTCGCAATCAAAGGTGCCTGGTTCAATGTCGGCAACATGGAAATTGAGGTCTGGGAATACACGCGCCCCAGGACGCCCGCGCCTACCGCTGACCGCAAACTCGATGAGATCGGGTACAATAGCTTTGCGTTGGAGGTTGCCGATCTGAGCGCCGAACAAGTGCGCCTCAGGAAGCTGGGCGTCAGGCTGGCAGGTCGTGCGATGACGATGGGTGGCTGGAAAATTCAATATGCCATCGACCCCGAAGGCAATTTGTTTTCGGTGCAGCAGAATCTGACCGCCGGACCCAGCGAATCGGTCGGACGATTCATCCAGGTGGCAACGCCGCAAGGCTAACCCGAAACCGCTTGGGCCGGCCCGCTGTCCAACCGTTCAGATTATGGTATCGGGCTATCATGGCAACAGCAGCGGCTCCGCAGCGGACACGGCTCAGCCCCGAGAGGCGGCGGTCGCTCATCCTTGATCACGCCGCCGAAATCGTCGCCAAAGATGGGGTCGCCGCGCTGACCATGGACCGGATCGGCAAGGAAGGCGGCGTCAGCAAGTCGCTCGTTTATAATTACTTCCCAAACCTGACCGGGCTTTTGCAGGCCTTGCTCAAGCGGGAGCTGCGCCGCCTCCGGCGGCTCCAGGCCAATGCCGCCGCACAAGCGGAGACGTTTGAAGGCCTCGTCCGCGGGGTCACCCACGCATATATTACCTATATTGCCGAGCGCGGCCTGATCATCGAACGGCTCCAGGCAGAACCGAGCGTCTCCGACATCCATGATCCAACCGAATATGGCCGCGAGGCGGCGGTCGACTATCTGGCTGATATCGTTGTGGCCCATTTCGGGTTACCGCCGGAGATCGCCCGCGCCGCAACTGACATTTCGTTCGGGCTGCCCGCGTCTGCCGGGGCCTATCTGCAACGCCATGCCATCGATCCGCAGGTCATTGAAGACCTGACCGTCACCATGATCCTCGGTACAATCACCAGTTTGAAGAGCGAATATCTTTCCCACCGCCAGCCGCTCAGGCGCGTGGCCCCGCCAGACCCTAAAACGGCGAAATTGAGTGTCCGCCGTCGAGCACCACGCACTGGCCGGTCATGAAACGGCTTTCGGGTGAGGCCAGGTAGACGGCAATACCCTCCATATCTTCAAGCTGCCCGATCTCACCCGATGCGGCCCGGCGCTTGCAGGCATCCTGAAAAAATTGCGGCGTCGTGAGCGACATTTCGGTTTCGATGAACCCGGGCAGGATGGCATTGGCCTGAATCCCGGCACGGCCATATTCGATGGCAAGGGCGCGAACCAGCCCCTGCACGGCCGCCTTGGTCGTTGAATATCCCGTGCCACCTGGCATGCCGAGGATCCCGGCGATGGATGATGTGACGATCAATTTGCCCGGTGCCTTGCGGGCCAGCCAGTGCCGCGTCGCATGTTGGAACGTATCAACGACGCTCATCAGGTTGAGGTCAGCTGTCGACACCCAGTCCGTACGCGACATGGTGTGAAAAGCGCCGCGGGCACCGCCGCCGCCCGCATTGGCAAAACAGCTGTCAATCTTGCCGAAATGCGCGACAGTTGCGGCAAAAGACTCAGGCGTCGAACCGGCGTCCGTGACGTCGCAAACAAACGCCGCAGCCTCCGCCCCCAGCGCCTCCAGCTCGGCAACCGCCTGTCGGTTCTTGTCGGCATTGCGGCCCCAGACCGCAATCCTGGCCCCAGCCTTGGCCAGCCCGCGCGCCATCGCCAGGCCAAGTCCGCCATTTCCGCCCGTTACCAGCGCGACATGGCCATTCAGGTCAAACATCTCAATCCCCGTTCGTTCGAGGCCCCAGTCGCCCGGAACGCAAGTCATGCCAGTTCGCCACCCATGGCCCAACGGCCACGGCTGACATGCAGCCTGCCACTTATTGTAATTTACGTCAATTATAGCTGCGCTGCACCTCCTCCGGCATTCCCGTCATTGCGAGATAGCAGAGGGCGCGCCGTGGGTCCGGGCGTCAGTCGCGTCGTGGCAGCATTGCGGTCAGCACCTGGTCGCGGCGGATGATGTGGTGATAGAGGGCGGCCCCGACGTGGACTGCAACAAGCGTCAGGATCACCCACGCCAGCGTGAAATGCGCCCAATAGCCGACGCCGACCATGAGCTTGTCTTTGGGCCAGATGCCCGGAATCCTGAACAGCCCAAAGAAATTGGTCTTGCTGCCAAACGCCGATGAGGCAATCCAGCCGCTGACTGGAACGGCCACCATCAGCGTGTACAGCGCGCGGTGCATCCATGTGCTGGCCCGTTGTTCGAGGGGGGTCAGCGAGGCGGTGACGGGCTTTGGCTGACTGAATTTCCACAGGATGCGGCCGATGACCAGCGCCAGCGCGATCAGGCCGAACGACTTATGCCAGTGGATATAGCTGATGTAGATTTTGGCGTTCGACTGGAACCACCACATCCGTCCGTTGATATGCTCGACAAACAGGGAGGAGCCGAGGATCAGCGCCGCCATGGCCCAATGAAAGACCTTGGCGACGCTGCCCCATCGGGTTGCGCTGTTGCGCAGCGCCACAGGTCAGAACTTGTACGACGCGGTTGCGCCGAACTGCTGCTTGCGCGGGGCGGAGACGAAGAAGTCACGGAAGAAGGTGGTCTGGCGGGTCCCGGTCGCCGGATTGACCCGGCTCAGCAGCCGGTTGAAATCGAGGATGCGGGTGACCACCAGTGGCGTCTTGTCGTCGAGCAGATTGCGCGCATAGACGGTGAAGCTCCAATTCGCCTTCTTGATGCCGACGCTGGCGTTGAGGTTATAGCTGTCACCGGCATAGTTGAGATTATCTACCTGCGAATAACGCTTTGATTCATAGGCCAGATCGGCACTCGAGAAGAATTCGAGTTCCCCGATAATCGGCTTGGTGACCTGTGCGGTCAGGATTGCCTGATGCTGCGGCGTCTGCGGCAAACGGTTGCCGCTAACATCGCCGCCACTTGGGCCGTCGACATCAAGCGGATTGGGCTGACCGTTCGGCAGGAAAGCCGACCGCCCATCCGTGTCGAAGATTTCCTCGGTCGTATCGTCGAAGAAGGTCGTGAATTTCGCGTCGACAAAGGTGTAGGCGGCGCGCAGGCTGAGCCATTCGGTGGGATTACCCGACAGCTCGATCTCGAAGCCCTTGATCTCCGATTTACCAGCGTTGCGGATGAGCGAGACCGAGGTGAAGGTCGGCGCAACAGCCGTGGTCTGATACGGTTCACCCCGGCTCAGCTGCTGTTGCTTCCAGTCGGTGTAAAAGGCTGCGACGGCAAAGTTGACGCCCTTGTAGCGGCCTTTTGATCCGAGTTCGTAGCTCCACGCAGTTTCCTCATCAAAGGTGTTGAAGCCAAGGCTCATGAGGCGCGTCAACTCGGTCGGCGTGGCGTTGGTCGGGAAGTTGTTGAACCCGCCCGGTTTGTTACCCTTGGCACCCGTCGCATAGACATTCAGGTCTTCGTTGATCTTGTAGCGGGCGGTGAAGCGCGGCA
>JAYVLC010000122.1:0-6061 GCA_043759675.1 Sphingosinicellaceae bacterium | reverse complement strand
GTTGAGCGGGCCGCCATCGAGCTTGTGCAGGCGCGCAGGCCATTCCGCCCAGCCCATTCCGGCGCGGAAGGCGGCATCGGGCATCGGCAGCTTGTCCTGGTGGCGCAGCATCGCGATTGCGAGGCCGGCATTGTCGATCTGATGACTGCCCTGCAAGCGCGGCAGCGGCAGCGACAGTTTGAGGCTGGCATCGCGGTAATGCAGCTGCCCCTCATAGACCGCGACATCCCAATCGATGCCGCGCACGATCATCGGTGCCCCGATTGGTCCAGCCAGACTTCCGATCCGCGCGGTGACGGTCGCTGGATAGCGGGCAAGGACCAGCGGAACATACGGCTTGGCGATGGCCGCTTTTTCGCCCGCGATGTCCATGATGGTATCGCCGAGCCATGACTGATGATCGATGCCCAGTTGTGAAATGCCAGTCACCAGCGGACTTTCGACGACGTTGGTGGCATCCAGCCGTCCGCCCAAGCCAACCTCCAACACCACGGCATCCGCTGGCACCCGCGAAAAGGCGAGGAACGCGACCGCGGTCGTCACCTCGAAAAAGGTCACTGACTCACCGGCGTTGACGCTGAGGACGTCGCGCAGGGTTTCAATGAGGAGCGTGTCGTCGATCAACTGTCCGGCGAGGCGTATCCGCTCGTTGAAGCGAACCAGGTGCGGGCTGGTATAGACATGAACGCGGCGGCCCGACGCCTCGAGGCAGGCGCGCAGGAAGGCGACCGTCGAGCCCTTGCCGTTGGTGCCTGCGACATGGAACACCGGCGGAAGCCGTCGGTGCGGATCGCCAAGCCGCGCCAGCAATCGCCGGATGCGCTCCAGCGATAGATCCATCGTCTGCGGGTGCAGCGAAAGGGCCTCGTCGAACAACGCTTGCAGCGCCGGGTTCGCCGACCGTGCGCCCTCGTTCACGCCGCCTTCGCCAACAGGTTGGTCAGGCGGGCGAGCACATCCTTCAGATCGCGGCGGTGGGTGACCATGTCAATCATACCATGTTCAAGCAGATATTCGGCGCGCTGGAACCCGGCTGGAAGTTTTTCGCGGATCGTGCTTTCGATGACCCGCTGTCCCGCAAAACCGATCAGGGCATTGGGTTCGGCAATCTGAATATCCCCGAGCATCGCGTAGGATGCCGTGACCCCACCGGTGGTCGGATCGGTCAGCACGACGATATAGGGCAGCCCGGCCTCGTTGAGTTCGGCGATCGCGACAGTCGCCCGAGGCATTTGCATCAGCGACAATATCCCCTCCTGCATCCGTGCGCCGCCCGCTGCGGTAAACACGATATAGGGGGTTTTTGCCTTGAGGGCCGCGCGTGCCCCGGCGACAAACGCTTCGCCAACCCCGACGCCCATCGACCCGCCCATGAAGGCAAAATTCTGCACACCAATGACGACGCGCGCCGCACCGATTTTGCCAGCCGCGATGGCAAAGGCCTCCGGCTCGCCGGTGATGGCGCGTGCCGCTTTGATCCGGTCCGAATATTTCTTTTGATCCCGGAATTTGAGCGGGTCCTCGGGTGCGACCGGCGCGGCCAATCGCTTGAAGGCTCCGTCGAATATCTGCGCAAAGCGGGCGTTCGGGCCGATGCGTTCATGATGGTCGCAGCGCGGGCAGACCGACAGGTTTTCCTCAAACTCCTTGCGGAAAATCATCTGCCCGCAGGCGCGGCATTTGTACCAGAGATTGTCCGGCGTATCGCGCTTTTGCAGGAAGTTGAGCGCGGGGCGAAGGCGGGTTAGCCAGCTCATGCGGGTTCCTTCACACGCGCCGTCGCAATGGCGTCTGCGAGCGAGCGCACGAATGTTTCAACCCGCACCGGCAGGTCGTTGGCGCGGGTCGCTGCTGCATTACCGATCAGCGACACAATTGCTGACCCGACCACTACGCCGTCTGCGACGCGCGCCACGGCGGCTGCATCGGCAGCTGTCTTGATCCCGAACCCGACCGCGACGGGCAGGGTCGTTGCCGCCTTCAGCCGCGCGACCGCCGTCGCAACCGCACGGGGATCGACGTTTTGGGTCCCGGTAACGCCTGCCATCGAGACATAGTACAGGAAACCCGACGCACCTTCGAGGACTGCTGGAAGGCGGGCAGCATCGGTGGTCGGGGTCGCGAGGCGGACAAGATGCAGGCCATTGGCGGTCAGGGCCGGACGCAGTTCTTCTGCCTCCTCGGGCGGCACATCGACGACGATCAGCCCGTCAATGCCCGCATCGGCGGCATCGGTTGCAAACCGCGCGATGCCATAGGCGAACATCGGGTTCATATAGCCCATGAGCACGATCGGCGTTGTGCTGTCCTCCCGGCGAAAATCACGCACCATGCCCAGCACGGCGACCAGTGACGCACCGGTGCCAAGCGCCCGGATATTCCCCGCCTGAATCGCCGGACCATCGGCCATCGGATCGGTGAACGGCATCCCGAGCTCAACGACATCGGCCCCACCAGCTACCAACGCGCGTAACACCGCGGCCGAGGTGGACGCGTCCGGGTCACCAGCGGTGACGAAGGTAACAAGTGCGGCGCGGTTGGCAGTAGAGCAGGCAGCAAAGCGGGCGGCGAGGCGATTGCTCATGCTATCCCTCCCCCTTGAGGGGGGAGGCGACTCGCCGAGGGCGAGCGGGCGGGGGTGGGAAGGCTCGAAGCCCGGTCACACCCCTCCCCGCTGCGCTGGAGCGCAGTCGCCCTCCCCCTCGAGGGGAGGGAAAGAAAGTTGCTTCTCACAATCCCACACCCAATGCTTCGGCAACGGTGAAAATATCCTTGTCGCCGCGCCCGCACAGGTTGGCGATGATGATTTCGTCCTTGCGCATTGTCGGCGCAACGCGGGCGACGACGGACAGCGCATGGGCCGGTTCCAGCGCCGGGATAATGCCCTCAAGACGGCACAGCAGCTTGAAGGCATCGAGTGCGTCGGTGTCGGTTGCCGATTGATATTCAACGCGGCCGATGCTGTGCAGCCAGCTATGTTCGGGCCCGATGCCGGGATAGTCGAGCCCGGCCGAGATCGAATGACCTTCGAGTATCTGGCCATCCTCGTCCTGCAAAAGATAGGTTTTGTTGCCGTGCAGAACGCCGGGGCGCCCGCCGGCGAGCGATGCGGCGTGGTCGGGACCATCCAGGCCGCGTCCGGCTGCCTCAACGCCGATCATCCGGACCGACGGGTCATCGAGAAACGGATGGAAAAGCCCGATGGCATTGGATCCGCCACCGATGGCTGCAATCAGCAGGTCGGGAAGCCGCCCTTCGGCCTCAAGCAGCTGCGCCTTGGCCTCGCGACCGATCACCGATTGGAAATCACGGACCAGCTCGGGATAGGGGTGTGGACCTGCCGCCGTGCCGATGATGTAAAATGTGTCGTCGACATTGGCGACCCAGTCGCGCAACGCTTCGTTCATCGCATCCTTCAAGGTCGCGCGGCCTGACGTCGCGGGCCGGACCTCGGCCCCGAGCAGCTTCATGCGGAACACGTTCGGCGATTGCCGTTCGATGTCCTTGGCGCCCATGTAGATGACGCAGGGCAAGCCAAAGAGCGCAGCGACCGTGGCGGTCGCGACGCCGTGCTGGCCGGCCCCGGTCTCGGCGATGATCCGGGTTTTGCCCATGCGGCGGGCGAGCAGGATCTGGCCGATGCAATTGTTGATCTTGTGCGCGCCGGTGTGATTGAGTTCGTCGCGCTTGAGGTAGATTTTTGCGCCACCACAATGCTCGGTCAGCCGCTTGGCAAAATACAGCGGGCTCGGGCGACCGACATAATGTTTGAGCAGGTCGTCAAATTCGGCGGTGAACGCCGGGTCGGCCTGGGCAAGCCGGTAGTGACGTTCGAGATCGAGGATCAGCGGCATCAGCGTCTCGGCGACATAGCGGCCGCCAAATTCGCCGAAATGCCCGCGCGCGTCGGGGCCGGACCGGAAGCTTGTTGCCACGTTCATCGGTCCCGCACTGCCTTCATGAACGCCCTGATCTTGGCTGCTGATTTGACGCCTGGCGCGTCTTCGACGCCCGACGATACATCAACCAGCGGGGCCCGGGTCAGCGCCCGCGCCTCGCGGACATTGTCGGCATCGAGGCCACCCGACAGGCACCAGGCCATGCCGATTCCGATGCCTTCCAGCAGCCGCCAGTCGAACGACAGGCCGTTGCCGCCCGGAAGCGCCTCGTCGCCTGTTCCCTTGGCATCGAACAACAGGCAGTCGGCGATCCCGCGAAATTTCAGCGCCTCGTCGATGTCGGCGCGGGTCCGGACCGCTGCGGCCTTCCAGACCGGACGCCCAAACTGCCGCTTGATATCGAGGACGCGGGCGGCAGTCTCCGAACCGTGCAACTGGATCGCGGTCAGTTGTGCCTCCCGCACCGCCCGGTCGACCAGATCATCGTCGGGATCAACGAACACGCCGACCCGGCCAATATGGGCAGGGGTCCGTGCCGCAAGGCCCGCTGCCCGCGCCGGATCGACTGCGCGGGGTGATGGCGGATAGAAAACAAAGCCGACAAGGTCAGCCTCAGCCGAAATCGCGGCATCAAGCGTCTCCGGCTCAGACAGCCCGCAGATTTTGACCAGCGTCATGCCAGGGTCGCAGCAATGGCCTCGGCCGCTGCGACGGGGTCCGTTGCCGCCGTGATCGGGCGGCCAATGACCAGGATGCCGGCACCGGCCTGCTGCGCGTCCGAAGGGGTCATCACCCGCTTCTGGTCGCCGGTCTCGGCACCGGCCGGGCGGATGCCGGGCACGATGAACAAGCCGTCGGCCCAACCGGCTTTCAGGCTTGCAACTTCAGCCCCCGAACACACCACCCCGTCCAGACCGGCGCCGCGGGTCAGAGCGGCAAGCCGCGCGACTTGGGACGCCGGTGCATCACTGACGCCTGTCGATACAAGGTCGCTTGCGTTCATGCTGGTCAGCACGGTGACGCCAATGACCCTGGTCGCCGGCGCACAGGCATCGCGGGCTGCCGCCATCATCGCGGCGCCCCCGGCTGCATGAACATTGATGATCTCGACACCGAGCGCTGACAGGGAGCGCATCGCGCCTGCGACAGTATTGGGAATGTCGTGGAGCTTCACGTCGAGGAAAATCGGCAGGCCGACCGACGCGATACGCCGGACCCCGGCCGGACCATTGGCCATGAAGAACTCCAGGCCAAGCTTCAGACCACCGACATGCGGCGCAACCGCGCGCGCCAAGGCTTCGGCCCGGTCGAGATCGCCGGTGTCGATTGCAACATAAACCGGGTTCATGCGCCCGCCGGGGGCACGATCAACGGCTGTGCCTGTGGCGGCATTGCCCCGAAATCCGCCGGTGCCTGCGCGGTGGATTCGGCGCCAGTCGCCCGCGATGACTGAAGTTCGCGCTCGGTACGCGTGAGTTTGCGCCGCCACGACCATTTGCTGACCGAATGCAGCATTGAGGCGGGCAGCGCGCCGATCATCAGCATGGCAAACATCAGCACAGGCAGCCGGATCACCAACTCCCACGACGGCAGCAGCTTGACCGTCACCATCACCCAATTGGCCGCAGCAAACGCCGTCAGCGCAAAGATGAGAACCGCAAGGAACAGATATGAGAGGAACCGCATGGACGGCAGTTTAGCCGAGTGGGGGAGCGGACGCTAGCGCCGACAACGCATTCGCCGCCCTGCAAGTCAGCTATTTGCGGGTCGCCTCGCAGCTTGTCACTTTGGTATCGAGATCGAACGCGCATTTGTAGCCACATTCATAGTCAGAACCCGAACCGATTTTGGATAGTTCGGCGGCGCGCTTGATGCCGGCCTTCTGGCAAGATTCGAAGCTCGTGAAGAAGCCGAGGTCGTCAGGTTGCGACCGGTCAAAACTGTCGGGATAAGCTGTGCCCTTCCAGTCGCCGTCGCTGCAGGCAGCCAGGACGGCCATGGCCGCAATCAGGAGGGTGGCATGTTTGTGCATAGCTTTGGTCCGAGGCTTGTTGTTCCAGGTATCGCCTTGCCGTCCGGTGCCGACGGCAAACGCATCAGCTGTTCAACTTTTCGCGCAGTTCCTTGCCGGGCTTGAAATAGGGGACGCGCTTGGCGATCAC
>JAYVLC010000121.1:0-1922 GCA_043759675.1 Sphingosinicellaceae bacterium | reverse complement strand
GTGATGAATGCACCGAGCGCATTCTCGACCAAGGCCCGCACGGACTTTCGCGCTGTCATCGTCCCAGCTGAGCGAGGATGGCACCGCCCATTTCAACCGTCGTTGCGCGGCCACCGAGATCGCCGGTGCGCAAGCCCTCATCCAGCGCACCACCAACGGCCACCTCAAGCCGGTCTGCCAAGTCTATCCGGCCGAGCGAGTAGCGCAAGGCCATCGCGAGGCTCAGGATTGACGCGCAGGGGTTGGCGATGCCGCGTCCGGCAATGTCGGGGGCCGAGCCGTGGATCGGCTCGTACAGGCCGGGCTTGCCGGCTTCCCCGAGCGCCGCCGATGGCAGCATCCCAAGCGATCCGGTCAGCATCCCGGCCTCGTCGCTCAGGATATCGCCAAACAGATTGTCGGTGACGATCACGTCAAATTGCTTGGGGGCCTTGACCAGTTGCATCGCCATATTGTCCGCTAGCATGTGGCTCAGGTCGATGTGCGGATACTCGGTATCGCGCAGGGCCTGCACCACTTCGCGCCACAGCAGCCCGGATTCCATGACGTTGGACTTCTCGGCCGAACAGACGCGACCGGAGCGGCCTTTGGCAAGGTCGAACGCGACGCGGGCGACACGGCGGATCTCGGACGACGTGTAGACCTGCGTGTTGACGCCGCGGCGTTCCCCACCACCGAGGTCTTCAATGCCGCGCGGTTCACCGAAATAGACCCCGCCGGTCAGTTCGCGGACGAACAGGATGTCGAGACCTTCGACCAGTTCCCGCTTCAGGCTGGAGGCATCAGCCAGCGCCGGGAAGCAGATCGCCGGTCGTAAATTGGCGAACACCCCCATGCCGGACCGCAGCGCCAGCAACCCGGCTTCCGGGCGCTTGTCATAGCTTTGTTTTGCCCATTGCGGGCCGCCGACCGCGCCCATCAACACCGCGTCTGCCGCCTTGGCACGCGCCAGTGTCTGTGGCTCCAGCGGAACCCCGGTGGCATCGATGGCTGCCCCGCCGAACAACCCCTCGCTCATCACCACGTCGAGTGCGGCGTTGGCGTTAAGCCAATCAACCACACGCCGTGCCTGCGCCGTGACTTCAGGGCCAATCCCGTCGCCGGGGAGAAGGAGGAGCGTTTTGATCATCGACACGCGATAGCTTGCCGCTCGTCGCGTGTCACCCGGCTATGCAGCCCGTTTGGCTGCGCCCGCGACCCACGGCGCGCGCGCCGCCAGTCGCGTCTCATAGGCTGCGATATCCTGCGCCATCGCCTGGGTGAGTGCGATCTCGTCGGCGCCGCTCAGCAGGCATTCCTTGCGGAACGGGTCAATGCTGAAGGCGAAACGATCCTGAAACGGCGTCGTGACCACTTGATGTTCAAGGTCCACGGTGATTTCGTGATCAGCCGCGATTTCGATCAGCCGGTCGATCTGCTCTTGCGGTAGCGCGACGAGCAACATGCCGTTCTTGAAGGCGTTGCCGCCGAAAATATCGGCAAAACTTGGCGCAATGACGACGCGGAACCCCATGTCGGCGAGCGCCCATGGCGCATGTTCCCGACTTGACCCGCAGCCGAAATTGTCGCCGGCAATGAGGATTGGCGCGCCGCGGTTACGGGCTGAATCAAAGATGTTGCCGGGGTCTTCGCGCAGGGTTGAAAACGCGCCCTTGCCAAGCCCGGACCGGGTCACGGTTTTCAGGTAGCGTGCTGCGATGATGACGTCGGTATCGACGTTGGCAGCCCCAAAGGGGACCGCGATACCGGTCAATTCAACAAATGGCTGCATCAGCGTGACTCGTCCTTCATATCGTCGATCTGCTGCTTCATCTGCTTTTTGAGCTTGAACACGCTGTCCATCGCGGCATTGGTCACATCGTGGCGCTTGGTGTCGGCCTCGGCGATGACCTCACCTGCGGTCTTGCCGTCCAGTTCGGCCC
>JAYVLC010000120.1:0-13988 GCA_043759675.1 Sphingosinicellaceae bacterium | reverse complement strand
GCGCTGGTCAGCAGCACGCGCAAGGTCATTTGCCGACGCCCTTCAGCTCGCGGTTGAGGTAGACCATCATCAGCGCCGACCGGTAGGCATCCTCGTTCTTGTTCGCGGTTCCGGCGTGGCCGCCCTCGATATTCTCGAAATAATAGAAGGGGTGGCCCTGTTGCTCCATCCGCGCCGCCACCTTGCGGGCATGGCCGGGATGAACCCGGTCATCCTTGGTCGACGTATAGATCATCACTTTGGGATAGGCCGCGCCGATCTTCAGATTCTGGTAGGGTGAATATTTGGAAATATAGGCCCATTCCTCAGGCTTGTCGGGGTCGCCATATTCGCCCATCCAGGACGCGCCAGCCAGCAGGTGACTGTACCGCTTCATGTCGCTGAGCGGGACGCCCATCAGCACGGCGTCATATAATTCGGGCCGCTGCGTGTAGGCGACACCCATCAGCAACCCGCCGTTCGAGCGGCCCGAGATGCCCAGTTTCGACGTGATACCGGTTTTCTTCAAATCCTCTGCCACCGCATGAAAATCATCGAACACCTTCTGGCGGTTGGCCTTCAACACACTCTCGTGCCACGCCGGGCCAAACTCGCCACCGCCGCGGATGTTCGCCAGGACAAAGGCCCCGCCCTCCTCGACCCAGAATTGCGCCATCGGACCCAGCCGTGACGGGTTTTTGCTGAGATAGGTCGGGTTGGTCGCGGCGCGAAAGCCGCCATAGGCATGCATCAGCGTCGGCACCGGCCCGGTCGTCCCTGCCGGACGTACGACGAAATAGGGGATTTCTGTCCCGTCCTTCGATTTTGCAAAGCGCTGGCTAACCTCCATCTTTGCGGCATCAAAATAGGCTGGCAGGCTGGCCACCGCCGTACGCCTGCCTTCGGGTTGCACCGCATAAAGCGTCTCCGGCTGAACCAGGCCCTCCACACCGACAAACGCCATGTCCGGCGCACCGCCAACCTCAATCAGATGGACAACGCTGTTCTGCGCCAGCGGCACGTTGCGCGCGGTCCAGCCGTACGACCCGCGCCGGATCGAGACCAATTTGCCCGCCACATTGTCAAGAAGCTTGACCCACAGGACGTTGGCGCTGGCCTTGACCTCCTCAACCGCCTCGGACGGCGACGGCACATACACCGCCTCGACCTTGGCAGGCTCGCCGCGCAGCACCGGATCAATTGCGTAAGCCACGATCGAGCCCGCCAGCCATTTACTGCCCCGATAGGTCCAGTCGGCGTGCAGCAGCGCAATGGCACGGCCACCCAGCACGTCCTGCATGCCTGCTGTGATCGGCAGCGGTGACCGCACGAGCGCGCCGCCGGGTGTCACATGCGACAGCTCGGTCTCCCAGAAGCTGGTGCTGCGGAAAATCATCCCCCAGGCCCGACCGCTGTCGACATAGACCGCAGGCGTGATGCCAACGTCGCTGGTGCTGCCTTCTGCAACGAGTGTCGCGTCGGCTAGGCGCGTGCCGCGCGTCCAAAGCTTGACCTGACGGCCATAGCCGCTGTCGGTGACGGTTCCGGGACCGAAATCCGACTGGATCAGCAGCCGGTCACGGTCGAGCCAAGCCACCGCCGTTTTGGCCGCAGGGGTGACGAAGCCGCCCTTGAGGAACTTCCCGGATTCCATGTCGAATTCGCGCCATTCCAGCGCGTCCTTGCCGCCGTCGGACAAACCGATCAGGCAACGCTGGTAATCAGGCTTCAGGCAGATTGCGCCCTTCCAGACCCAGTTCTTGCCCTCAGTCTTCGCCAGGGCATCGACATCAAGCAACGTGCGCCAGTCGGGCGCGCCCGCAACATAGGCTGGCAGAGTTGAAACCCGCCACAGCCCGCGGACATTTACCGCGTCCTGCCAGAAATTGGTGACGTTGCTCCGCTGGATTTGGTCAGGATATGCCAGTTGGCGCTTGTCGTTCAGCACCGCAAGGCTGCGGTCGCGGTAGTTGGCAAAGCCCGGGGACGCTTCCAGAAGTTTGGCGGTCGCAGCGTTCCAGGTCTTGACCTGCGCCAAAGCCTTCGCGCCCTGAACCTCCTCAAGCCAGAGATTGGGGTCTTCATCCGCTGCCATTGCAACCGCACCTGCCCCAAAAGACCAGACTGCGGCCAACACCGCCGCGCCAAACATCCACGCCCGCAAAGCCTGTCTCCTGCTAACTCCGCTTCCCCATACCCCTGCCGTCATCCTGACGAAAGTCAGGACCTTCCACCGGGTTACCCGCGTCGCATGAGGTCCTGACTTTCGTCAGGATGACGGGCAATAGCCTACCGCTCTACGCACATGGCGATACCCATCCCGCCACCGATGCACAGCGTCGCCAGTCCCTTGTGGACATCGCGGCGGTTCATCTCGTGCAGCAGGGTGGTCAGCACCCGCGCGCCCGACGCGCCGATCGGATGGCCGATGGCGATGGCCCCGCCGTTGACGTTGAGCTTTGCTGCATCCCAGCCCATTTCCTGCCCGACCGCCAGTGCCTGCGCGGCAAACGCCTCATTCGCTTCGATCAGGTCAAGATCGGCGACGGTCCAGCCAGCCTTTTCCAGCGCCCGGCGCGAAGCCGGAACCGGGCCGATGCCCATGATCGCCGGATCAACACCGCAACTCGCAAAGGACGCAATCCGTGCCAGCGGTGTCAGTCCGCGCCGGGTGGCTTCCGCTTCGGTCATCAACACCAGAACGGCGGCACCGTCGTTCAGGCCGCTGGCGTTGGCGGCGGTGACACTACCGTCCTTCTTGAACGCCGGCTTCAATCCCGCCATCGCCTCAAGCGTTGCGCCGTCCCGGATATATTCGTCGGTATCGACAACGGTATCGCCCTTGCGGCCCTTGATCGTGACCGGTGCAATCTCGCGCACAAACCGGCCATCGCGGCGCGCGGCTTCGGCCTTGTTCTGCGACGCAACGGCAAAAATATCCTGCGCCTCCCGGCTGATCTGGTATTTCTCCGCAACATTTTCGGCAGTGACGCCCATGTGGTAGCCGTTGAAGGCATCCCAGAGGCCATCCCTGATCATGGTATCAACCAGCTCGATCGCCCCCATCTTCTGACCAGCACGCATCGCCTGGGCATGGTTCGACAGGCTCATCGATTCCTGGCCACCTGCCAAAATGATCGCCGCATCGCCAGCCTGGATGGCCTGTGCCCCAAGCGCCACCGCCCGAAGGCCTGACCCGCAGACCTGATTGACGCCCCAGGCCGGGGTTTCCCTAGCGATCCCGGCGTTCATCGCGGCCTGCCGCGCCGGATTTTGCCCCTGCGCTGCGGTCAATACCTGCCCGAGAATGACTTCGGAGACTTCAGACGCATCGACACCCGAATCGGCGAGGGCTGCCAGCAAAGCGACGCGCCCCAGCTCATGCGCCGGAACGCTGCCAAAACTTCCGAGGAAACTGCCAACCGGGGTCCGTTTGGCGGCGGTGATGACGATGTTGGTCACGGGCGATCTCCAGCTTCGGATTTTGCACTGCAATAGTCTTGTGCAGGTGCGAAGGAAAGTGTCTCTAGGCAGTCAGGAAGTCCCGCAGCGGCCCCCACAGCAATGCTTTTGCCCGCGACCCCACCACCATTCCGACATGACCGGCGTTCAGATGCACACAGGCACCAGCATCGGGTGCCGCCGCCGCTGGAACGATCTTGTCCCGAGTCGAAATAAAATTGGCCACAGATATCGTCAGACGGGCGGGATCGACCTGCGCACCGCTGAGCCGCCAGCCACCCGTGCCCGGCTGGTCGCGCGCAAAAAAGCGCCCAAAACACTGCTGCGCCGCAGGAAGCGTCAGCGGCGGGCCGTCATTCGCCCAATCTTCAAGCGCAACAAAGGCTCGGGCCGCTTGCGAGTGAGGGTCCATCCGTCCGAATGCTGCAAATTTCATTGCGGCGGCGCGCGGGTCTAGGCCCCAGAATAGCGGCTGGACCAGATCCATTGGCAGCATGCCGAGCGGCGTGGCCGCCGGTTCGGCGACTCGCCACCACGACGTGACCGCGCCGCGTTGCTGCGCATCATAGCCCGCAAATCGCCACGGCGTCGCGATCAAGCCCAGCCGGGTGACCGGTCGCAGCGTCGCCGCTGCCACCGCCATCGTCCCGCCCAAACAATAGCCGACAAGCGCGACTGGTTCCCCAACGGCGTCGAGCAGGGGCAGCAGGCGCTCGGTGATATAGCCGTCGATATCCAGCCCCCGTTCACCCTCGCCGGGGCGTCCCCAGTCAACGAGCAGCGGCCGAACCCCCTGCCCTGCCAGCCAGCCCAGCAGTGAATTCTCCTCGGAAAGGTCAAGGACGGTCGGCGGATTGATCAGCGACGGCACGAACACCACAGGGCGTCCGCTGCCCCCATAGTCCAACAGCCGCACTGCGCCAGACACCGCCGCGACCGGTCGCTCCGTCACGACCCGGCGATAGGGGTGCGCCTGATAGGCCCGCACCCCGGCGAGCACCGCTGCCAGCCGCTCCCGGTCACCGTCAGTCGCTTCCATCGCCAGCCCGAGAAACTGCTGCATCGGGTGGGGACCGCGCCCACGTCGTTGCAGCGCAGCATCGCTGCGTGCTACGGGTCGGTATTCGCTGACATCAGGGTGTGACATGGCCGTTTCCGAAAAGCATCCCGAGCCGATCATCATCAAAAAATATGCCAACCGTCGGCTCTATAATACCGACAGCTCAAGCTATATCACGCTTGAGCATCTGGCAGCGATGACCCGCGAGGGCCGTGACTTCAAGGTGATTGATGCCAAATCGGGCGACGACATCACCCATAACGTCCTGACCCAGATCATCATGGAGGAGGAAACCCGCGGCCAGACCATGCTGCCGGTCCCGTTCCTTCGGCAGCTGATCTCGATGTACGGCGATTCGATGCAGTCGATGGTCCCGCATTATCTTGAGGCCTCGATGGACGCATTCCGCAAGAATCAGGCCCAGTTCCGCACCGCTGTCTCCGGCGCGTTCGGTGCCGGTGCATTCAAACCGTTCGAAACGCTCGCCAAGCAGAATATGGCGATGTTCCAGGCCGCCGCCGATATGCTCACCGGCCGCAAGCCTGCGCCGGGTGCCACGACCGCAAATGAGGAAATCCAGCAGCTAAAGGCGCAAATGGCGGCGCTGCAGGCGCAGCTGGATAAATTGGGGAAGAACTGACGGGGTCACGGGTGCTTGGCGACGCTTAGCTGGTCGGGTATCGCGCAGCGGGTGGAACATAGACGCACAGCGGTGGTCCTGCTTTCGGGCGGGCTCGATTCAACGACGGTCGCAGCGATGGCGCAGGCGGCGGGGTTCGACCTGCTGGCGCTGACCATCGACTATAATCAGCGCCACCGGATCGAGCTGACCCATGCCGCGCGGGTTGCAAAGGCGATTGGGGCGGTCCGGCATGTGACGCTGCCGCTCGATTTGCGCGCCTTTGGTGGCTCGGCGCTGACCGCAGATATCGCGGTGCCCAAGGGCGGGGTCGAGCCGGGCATTCCGGTGACCTACGTCCCGGCGCGCAACACGGTGTTCCTAAGTCTGGCGCTGGCCTGGGCCGAGGCTGAGGGTGCGCGCGACCTGTTCATCGGGGTCAACGCGCTGGATTATTCCGGCTATCCCGATTGTCGGCCAGAGTTCATCACGGCGTTTGAGGACATGGCAGCGACGGCGACCAAGGCCGGGGTCGAGGGCCATCGGTTCAAGGTTCACACCCCGCTGATCAATATGACCAAGGCCGACATTGTGCGCGAGGCCGTCCGCGTCGGCGCGCCACTGGAGCTGACCTGGAGCTGCTATGACCCGACCCCGGCGGGCGCGCCGTGCGACAGGTGCGATTCATGCCGGTTGCGGGCGAAAGGTTTTGCGGAAGTCGGACTCAACGACCCAGCATTTCAATGACTTACGCAGTCAAAGAATTGTACGTCACACTTCAGGGCGAAGGCGCGCACACTGGCCGCCGCGCGGTGTTTTTGCGCTTTGCTGGCTGCAACCTGTGGAGCGGTCTGGAGCGGGACCGGGCCGGGGCAGTGTGCAATTTCTGTGATACCGATTTCGTCGGAACAAACGGCCCGGGCGGCGGCAAATTCCGCACCGCCGAGGCCCTTGCTGTTGCGGTTGTGGCTGCCTGGGGAGTGGGGTCAGCGCACCGCTATGTCGTGTGCACCGGCGGGGAACCGTTACTGCAACTGGATGCCCCATTGATCGACGCGCTGCACGAGCGCGACTTCGAGGTCGGGGTGGAAACCAACGGCACCCAGCCTGCGCCTGCCGGGCTCGACTGGATTTGTGTCAGCCCCAAGGCCGACGCCGAGATCGTGCTGCGGTCCGGCAATGAGTTGAAACTGGTCTACCCGCAACCGCTCGCCCTGCCCGAGCGATTCGCCGACTGGGATTTCCAACATTTCTTCCTGCAGCCAATGGATGGCCCAGTGCAGGCCGAAAACATCGCGGCGGCAACCGACTATTGCCTTATCCACCCGCGCTGGCGGCTCAGCCTGCAAACCCACAAGCTGATCGGGATTCCCTAGACCGAACTCAAAGGGCCCTTTGTCAGGCCTGTTCTATCAGAGACTCCACCACGAAAACGCCGGAATCCGGTTCCGGTAGAACTTGCAGGACAGTTTCCAACTGACCGCCGTGATGACTTGCGTTGCTGGCGGCCAAGAGGCGGGAGACCGCGGCATCCCCAACCTGCTTTTCATAGTGTGGAAGCTGTGCGTCCCGGGATGCAGCCACAAGTTCCTCCCACCGTGCCAGAGACAAGCTGGGGGCGGGTTCCGCGCTGGATGCCAAAAAAACGGGGTCAACACCGTCGGCAAGGCCGAGCAGAAGTCGGGCACTTTTCCATGTCCCATCGTCTGAGGCCTCAACAAAAACCTGACCCCGATCACGCACCAGGCGAATACCGGTCGCGTCGACACGGGTCTCAAACGAAACCTGATCCATCCCGCCACGGCGAATCCGTACCACCGCCTCGGTACCGACCGGAGTATGCTTCTCGACGAATGAATCAAAAGCGGCGCGGCTCATGGCCCAATCGAGAACCTCAAAGGCGTGCAACGTCATGGCACCATCTCCCAACGACCGTCCCGTTCCACGAGTTGCCACCCGAGCGATAGAATATAGGCGATCTCACGTTCAAATACACTCCCCGGTCGAATGCCGGATGGAGCAGTTGCCAAGACGACTATGCACCCATCGGCAATCGCGTCGTCAAGATAGGCCTTGTTGGCCGCCCACCGTGCCGCTTCGGTCATTCCGGCGTAGACGTCCGAAGTGAGTGAAAAGCGACGCGCTTCCAACATGTCGGCCAAATCAATATACGCCGCGAAGTGCCCGATCACTAGGATGGACGTCACGACGGTCACCCCCGCCCCCGATAGCCCGCGACGCCTTGGTCGGGGACCCACAGGCCGTCGGGTACCGGGCCGCTTTGCCAGAATATATCGATCGGGATGCCGCCGCGCGGGTACCAGTAACCGCCGATGCGCAGCCAGTGCGGCTGCATCTCGGCAAACAGTCGCGCACCGATGCCGACGGTGCAATCTTCATGAAATGCGCCGTGGTTGCGGAACGACTGCATGAACAATTTCAGGGATTTGGATTCAACAATTGTCAAATTGGGTGAATAATCGATCACCAGATGTGCAAAGTCAGGCTGGCCAGTCACCGGGCACAGCGAGGTGAATTCCGGCACGGCAAACCGCACCAGATAAGCCTGCGCGGGACGCGGGTTGGCGACATATTCAAGCCGCGCCTGATCCGGGGTCGCAGCAGCAGCGGCGGCCTGGCCAAGCTGGGTCAAATGGGCGGTCATGCAGATTCAGCTAATGTGTCAGGCGTTAGCCGTCTAGCCTTACGCGCGCCGCCCCGCTATTCGGTCCGTGAAGATCGATCCGAGGAGGATGCATGGACGCGTTGGTGAGCACCGAATGGCTGGCGTCCGAGCTGGGCAAAAGCGACCTGCGCTTGATCGACGCGACGATCTATTTGCCGACCGACGGCAAATCGGCGCGCGCCGAATTCGAAGCCGCGCACATCCCCGGCGCGGTGTTCATGGATTTGGACGAGATCGTTGATACCTCGACCGGCCTGCCGCACATGCTGCCGACGCCGGAGAAATTCGCCAGCCGGATGCAAGCCCTCGGCCTTGGCGATGGCAGCCGGATCGTGATCTACGACAATTCAGCGCTCCACTCGTCGGCCCGGGCCTGGTGGATGCTTCACCTGTTTGGTGCGCACGAAGTCGCGTTGCTCGATGGTGGGTTTGGCAAATGGACCAGCGAAGGGCGTCAGGCCGAATCGGGGAAGCCAGTTGTACGCCACCGGCACTTCACCGTCTGGCAGGACAAAAGCCGGGTCAGGACGCTGGGCCAGATGGTGGAAAATCTGAAAACCAAAGCCGAGCAGGTGCTCGATGCGCGTCCGGCAGGCCGGTTCACCGGCGCAGTGCCGGAACCCCGCGAGGGACTGCGCGGTGGCCATATGCCGGGTGCCAAGAATCTGCCGCAGGACCAGCTGTTCAACGCCGACGGCACCTGGAAGCGCGGCGATGACCTGAAAGCCGCGTTCGAGGCCGCCGGGATCGACCTCGCCAAACCGGTGACCACAACCTGCGGCTCCGGTGTGACCGCAGCCGTCCTCGCGTTCGGGCTTGGCCTGCTTGGTCACAAGGATGTGGCCCTTTATGACGGCAGCTGGTCGGAGTGGGGCGCACAGTCCGATACGCCGGTCGTCACCGGAGGCGCGTGAGAAACGGCGACACCCGCAAGCCCGCGACCGTCCTCGCTCAGGCCGGGCGGCGACACGACTGGACGCACGGGATCGTCAACACGCCGGTCTACCACGCCTCGACCTGCCTGTTCGAGACGCTTGCTGATCTCGATGCCGCCAGCGCAGCACCCAACGACGGCCTCTATTATGGCAGGCGCGGCACCCCGACGCAGTGGTCGCTGGAGGCCGCACTGACCGAACTGGAGCCGGGGGCAAAGGGCACAAAATTGTTCCCGTCCGGGGTCGCCGCCATCGCCACCGCCCTGATGGCTGTCCTGAAAAGCGGCGATCATCTGCTGATGGTCGATTCGGTTTACGAACCGACCCGGATTTTCTGCAACACCGTGCTGAAACGCGCCGGCGTCGAGACGACCTTCTACGACGCGATGATCGGCGCCGGGATCGCGGCGCTCATCCAATCGAACACCCGGGCGATTTTCCTCGAAGCCCCCGGCTCGCTGACCTTTGAAGTGCCCGATGTCCCGGCCATTGTCGCGGCGGCCAAGGCGCGCGGGCTGGTAACATTGTTTGACAACACCTGGGCCACGCCGCTGCTGTTCCCGGCCATCGCCAAGGGCATCGACCTCAGCATCCAGTCGCTGTCCAAATATATTGTCGGCCATTCCGATGTGATGATGGGCAGCGTCACGGCCTCGCCAACGGCCTGGGAGGCACTCCAGAGCGCGACTCACCGGCTTGGGCAGTGCACAGCCCCGGATGACACCTATCTGGCTCAGAGGGGCCTTAGAACGCTCCACACGCGATTGCAGCGGCACGAGGCCAGCGCGCTCGAAGTCGCCCGCTGGCTGACTACCCATCCCAAAGTCGACCGGGTGCTGCATCCCGCCCTGCCCTCCTGTCCCGGCCACGAACATTGGGCCCGCGATTTCAACGGCAGCTCCAGCCTGTTCGCCTTCACCCTGAAATCCGGCGACCGGCCCGCGATGGCCCCCTTCGTCGATGGCCTCGCCCATTTCGGCATGGGTTTTTCGTTCGGCGGATTTGAAAGCCTGATCCTGCCGGTCGAGCCCCACAACATCCGCACCGCCACAAGCTGGACCGCAGCGGGTCAACTGATCCGGCTGCACATCGGGCTGGAAGATGTCGGTGACCTGATCGCGGACCTCGACGCGGGGCTGGCGAGGCTGAGGTGAGGGTTGCCCAGTAGTCACCATAGGTTAGGGTAGCGCAATGAACCCGACAGCCATCGCCGCCTATCTCGACAAGGTCCGCGCCAAATATGCCACGGGCGATGCGACCGAGCATAGCTACCGGCCCGCACTGGAGGCGCTGTTCGAAGGTATAGCCGACGAGCTGACCGCGATCAACGAACCCAAGCGTGTCGCCTGCGGCGCGCCCGATTTCGTTATCCGCACCAATGGCATCGACATCGGTCACTGCGAGGCCAAGGACCTGCATATCGATCTGGCGAAGCTGAAGGACGCCAATCTCGACCAGAAGAAACGCTATCTGAAGGGCCTGCCCAACCTCGTTTACACCAACGGGCTCGACTTCGAATTCTACAAGGCGGGCGACAAGGTCCGCACGGTCAGCATCGGCGCGCTGGCGGGCGGCAAGATCGAGGCGATCCCGCAGAATTTCGAACAGCTGGCCAATCAACTCACCGCCTTCGCCGCCGAACGCCCGCAGAGCATCTCCAGCGCCAAGAAGCTCGCCGAGATGATGGCGGGCAAGGCCGTGCTCATCAAGGACGTGATGGGCAATGCGCTAGCGGCGGACTTGAAGGCGGAGGCGCTGACCGAACTGACCGGGCAATATCAGGCATTCAAGGCACATCTGATCCACGACATCGCGCCCGGCGACTTCGCCGACATCTATGCCGAGACCGTCGCCTACGGCCTGTTCGCGGCCCGGCTGCACGATACGACGATGGACAGCTTCACCCGAGCCGAGGCGCTCGATCTGCTGCCCAAGTCCAACCCGTTCCTCAGGAGCCTGTTCGGCTAGCCGGGGTCGATCTCGACGACCGCATCGCCTGGATCATCGACGAACTGTGCGAGGTGCTGCGCGCCTGCGACGTCCCCGACCTGATGAAGGACTTCGGCAAGTGGACGGCGCGGAACGACCCGTTCCTGCACTTCTACGAAACCTTCCTCGCCGAATATAATCCGGCCAAGCGCAAGGCGCGCGGCGTCTGGTACACGCCGGAGCCGGTGGTCAACTTCATCGTCCGCGCGGTGGACGATGTGCTGAAAACCGAGTTCGGCCTGCCGCTCGGCCTCGCCGATACCAGCAAGATCACCATCGACTGGGACACCGGCCAGACCGACGCCAAGGGCAACCGCACCACGACGAAGAAACAGGTCCACCGCGTCCAGATTCTCGATCCCGCAACGGGCACCGGCACCTTTCTGGCCGAGGCGATCAAGCAGATCGCGGGGCAGGTCAAAGGCATCGCGCCGGGGATGTGGTCCAATTACGTCGAGCAGGATTTGATCCCGCGCATCCACGGCTTCGAGCTGCTGATGGCGAGCTATGCGATGTGCCACATGAAGCTCGACATGATGCTGACCGACCTCGGCTATATCCCGTCGAGCGCGCCGCCGCGGCTGGGGGTGTATCTGACCAACAGTCTGGAGGAGGGCGAGGAGGTCACGCAGAATCTGTTCGCGCAGTGGCTCGCCAACGAGGCGAAATCAGCGAGCGAGATCAAGCGCCAGATGCCGATCATGTGCGTGATCGGGAACCCGCCATACTCGGGCATTAGTCAGAACATGGGCGCGTGGATCGTCGATAAAATCGAGGACTATAAATATGTCGATGGCGTGCATTTCGGCGAGCGCAAGCACTGGCTCCACGACGACTATGTGAAATTCATCCGACTTGCCGAGCACATGATCGACAAGAATGGCGAGGGCGTCCTCGGCTTCATCACCAACCACGGCTATCTCGACAACCCGACCTTTCGCGGGATGCGGCATCACCTACTGGAGACATTCGACAAGATTTACGTGCTGGATTTGCATGGAAATTCGAAGAAGAGAGAAGTTTCGCCAGACGGCTCGTCCGACAAGAATGTGTTCGACATTCAACAGGGCGTGGCGATCATCATCGCGGTAAAAAAGACGCCATCACTGGCGGGGCGTAACAAGGATAAGAAAACTACTGCTACTCTTGCTGACGTTTATCATGCCGAGCTTTGGGGAACGCGTGAGTCAAAAAATGCAGCAATGTGGGGGCGGTCCCATCGTGGTGCCGCCTCAAAGAAACTGGCCCCCGGAGCCCCCTACTTCATGTTCTGCGACGCCGACGGTGTGGCGATGACGGTTTATGAACAAGGTTTCAAAATTGACGAGCTTTGTGGGGTCAGCTGTACAGGTATTATTACCGCCCGAGACGATCTCGCGGTTGATTTCGACCGCGACACCCAGCGTAAGAAAATTGAGGACTTCCGAAACCCGGACCTGTCGGATAGCGCTATTCGACACAGGTTTTTTCCGACCAAGGCCGCCGGGAAATATCTCCCTGGCGATAGCCGAGGCTGGAAACTTAGCGACGCCTGAAAGAGATTTGTCGGGCGGCCTATCGAGAACAAGCTGGCGCCGATTACCTACCGCCCGTTTGACGACCGCATCATCTTCTATACGTCAGACATGGTCGATTGGGGCCGCGAAGAGGTGATGCAACACGCGCTAAGGGGCACCAACGTCGCGCTTCTAACGCCGCGCATGACGGCGGATGCCTATTCGCCCTTCGTTTCGAGCAATCTCATTTCTAACAAGACCGGATCTCGTTACGACCAAACCTATTTTTTCCCCCTCTATCTCTATCCCGAACCCGGCACCCTCGACATCGCGCGGCGGGTGAATTTCGAGCCGAAGCTTTATGCGGCGATCCGCAAGGCGGCGGGGCTGGATAACCCTCGCCCCGACGGGGAGAGGGAGGGGCCCGTGCGCAGCACGGGAGGGAGCGGGGGTGCGAGCGACGCGAGCTCGACGGGGTTGCCCCCTCTCCCCGCTCAGGCGGGGCCTGAGTCGCCCTCCCCCCGAGTGGGGAGGGTAGAAGTGCCCGACGAGCTGCGGGTGTTTGATTATATCTACGGCGTGCTGCATTCGCCCGACTATCGGCGGACCTATGCGCAGTTTCTGAAGATCGACTTTCCGCGCATTCCCTTCCCGGCCAGCGCGCAAGTGTTCGCGCATGTCGCCGACAAGGGCGGGCAGCTGCGGCGGCTGCACCTGATGGAGGAGGAGGCGGTCGGGGCGACCCCGTTCGCGTTTCTGGGCGATGGAACGGGAGAGGTCGGGAAGGTGGTGTTTGTTGAGGGGTCACCCTCACCCCGCTCGGCTGACGCCGAGTCGCCCTCTCCCCTCAAGGGAGAGGGACGGGTGTATATTAACGCCGATCAGTTCTTCGACGCGGTGCCGCGCGTGGCGTGGGAGTTCCATATCGGCGGTTATCAGCCCGCGCAGAAATGGCTCAAGGACCGCAAGGGCCGCACGCTGTCATTCGACGATGTGCGGCATTATCAGAAGATCATCAAAATCCTACGGGAAACCGACCGGATCATGCGCGAGATCATGTTGTCGCTTTAGGGGCCGATATCGCAGCCGCGACCTGACGCTGGCGTGGATCAATGCCCTGCTGGCCGGGCAACCGGACGCAGCGGTCGACGGGTAGGGTTACCCCCGGCCCTCCGTCGGCGGGAAAACAACTGCCGGTCCTCCCCTCCCAGGCAGGGAGGGGCGACCTGGGCAAGGCCCAGGCGGGGGAGGGTCGGCGCTTGCGGTGCCAGCTTTGTTTGAGCCTTCGACCCTCCCCGCCGGTTCGCCTGATGGCTCTCCGTGGCCCCTCCCTGCCAGGGAGGAGAGGCCGGTTGGGCGAGCCTCTCCACATCCTCCACATCGACCGTTTCGCTACGCCGCCCTCAACGTCCGCGTCACAATCTCGGGGTCTTTCGCGAGCAGCGTCAGCAGCACACGCGCCGGTCCATCGGGATAGCGTCGCCCCTGCTCCCAATTGCGCAGCGTTCCTGGCGAGACGCCGATTTGGCGCGCAAAGCCGGTCTGGGTGAGGCCAGCTCGCTTGCGGATTGCGGCGATATCGAGCGGGGTGCGATGATGGACGCGGACGCCGGGCACGTCCTCGCCCTTTGCCCAGCGGATGGCCTGCTGGAAGCTCTCGACCAGATCGTTGAAATCTTCATCCTTCATGGTCGGCCTCCCTTGTTGCCATAATGTGCAACGAACGTGATGCTGAGTTCGGTCAGCCGTTTGCGCTGCTCTG
>JAYVLC010000119.1:0-7968 GCA_043759675.1 Sphingosinicellaceae bacterium | reverse complement strand
GCACCTTTGACCAGCCGCACGGTCAATCGCCCCACCGTTTCGGCGGACAAGTCCTGAGCCCAGGCAATCACGGCGCGGGCGCGCTTGCCATAGGCCTGCGCCGCCATGCCGAACCCGTCCCACCCGCGCAGTTGCGGATCGCGGGCCACAGCCTCGATGATGTCGAGCGACATGACCAGTCGTTCCGATTCTTCGGCATCGATCGTGAGGCCGATGCCCAAATTTGCGGCCTGACGGGCGAGTTGCGCGGTCATTTCAATCAGCTCGGGGACGCAGGTTGCGGCGTGGGCGGTCTCGTAGCGCGGGTGGAGCGCTGACAATTTGACCGAGATCGAATGGCCGGTTTGCGGCGACTTGCCGACGTCGGTGATCGCTTTGGCATAGGCCTCGAAATAGCGGGTCGCATCAGCGCGGGTCCGGGCGGCTTCGCCGAGCATGTCAAAGCTGGCGGTGAAGCCCCGATAATCCCTCTCGGCGGCGCGCTCGGTTGCTTCGTCGATGGTGCGACCCATGACGAAGACTTGCCCCATCAGTCGCATGGCGGTGCCGACGGCGGTCCGAACAAACGGCTCCCCCGCCCGTGCGACCAGCCGCTTCAAGGTACCCGCCTTCTCATTTTCGCCGACCAGCGCCCGGGTCAGGGCCAGTCCCCAGGTGGCCGAATTGACCAGCAGCGAGTCGGACTGGCCAGCATGTGCCGACCAATCCGCAGTCCCCAGTTTGTCGCGGATCAGCAGGTCGGCGGTTTCGGCGTCGGGAACGCGCAGGAACGCCTCGGCCAGGCTGAGCAGCGCGATGCCTTCCTGGGTGTTCAGCCGATATTGCTGGAGAAAGCGGTTGACCCAGCCTTCCCCCTGCGCAGCCCGAAGATTTTCGAGCAATCCTCGGGCCCGTTCGACCACTGCGGTCCGCGTCACCGGGTGGAGCTGCGCGGATCCTAAAAGTCGAGCCAGAACGTCCTGTTCCGGTGCCCGATGCAGGAGGCGCATCGCGTCGCGGTGGCTAGCAAGAGTCATGGGGGTGGTGTCTTCATCAGTTGACCGGGGGTGGAGCACGGCTAATGTCCGCCAGCACAAAAATCCATAGGAGAGCCGGGTGGCCCGCACACAATTGCTGTCGCAGGACGATTATCGCGCAAAAATCGGGACCGAAGTCGGGGTTTCGGACTGGATTGTTGTCGATCAGGCAAAAATCAACGCATTTGCCGAATGCACCGGGGATCATCAGTTCATTCACGTCAACCCGGAGATGGCAAAGCAGACGCCGTTCGGGACGACGATCGCCCATGGCTATCTGACGCTCTCGCTGCTGGCGGTGATGGCTTATGGAGGAATGCCGGGGATTGAGGGCACCAAGATGGGGGTTAATTACGGCCTCAACAAAGTGCGGTTCATGGCCCCGGTGAAGTCCGGCAAGCAGATCCGCGGGCGGTTCAAGCTGGTGGACGTGACCGAGCGCGCACCGGGGACGTTGCAGTCGACTGTTGAAGTTTCGGTCGAGATTGACGGTGAGACCAAGCCCGCGCTTATCGCCGAGTGGGTGACGCTGGCCTACATTTGATTTCCTCCCTCTCCCCTTGAGGGAGAGGGCGACTCGGCGGCGGCCGAGCGGGGAGAGGGGATAGTCCTCGCCCCAGAACCCCTCACCCCGCTCACGCTGCCGCGTGAGTCGCCCTCTCCCTCAAGGGGAGAGGGGATAAGGATTTGATCATGCGTGAAGCCGTTATCGTCTCGACCGCCCGGACTCCGATTGGCAAGGCCTATCGCGGGGCGTTCAATGCCACGCCGTCACCGACGCTCGCTGGCCATGCCATTGCGGCAGCAGTCAAGCGGGCCGGGCTGTCGGGCGGTGAAGTTGACGATGTCGTGCTGGGTGCCGCGCTTCAGCAGGGTGTCCAGGGCGGCAACATCGCCCGGACTGCTGGTCTGCGGGCGGGTCTGCCGGTGACGGTCGCCGGGCAGTCGCTTGACCGGCAATGTGCGTCGGGCCTGATGGCGATTGCGACGGCTGCCAAGCAGATCATTGTCGACGGGATGCAGATCACCGTCGGTGGCGGCGTTGATTCGATCTCGATGGTCATTAACGAGCGGATGAACAGCGGCGGTGACCCGAGCCTGGTTGCGATGCACCCGGCAGTTTACATGCCGATGATCGACACAGCCGAGGTTGTCGCCAAGCGCTACAATATGGACCGCGATGCCTGTGACGAATATTCGTTCCAGTCGCAGCAGCGCACGGCAGCCGCCCAATTGGCCGGCAAATTCGACGATGAGATCGTGCCGCTCGCGTCGATCATGGTGATGAAAAACAAGGAGACCGGCGAGGTCACCAAACATGAGGTCAATCTGACCAAGGACGAAGGCAACCGGCCTGAGACGACGCTGGCCGGGCTTGTTGGCCTGACGCCGGTGCGTGGCCCGGGGCATAATGTTACGGCGGGCAATGCCAGCCAATTGTCCGACGGCGCGTCGGCAAGTGTGCTGATGGAGGCCGGAGAGGCATCGAAGCGCGGATTGACTCCGCTTGGCCGGTACGTCGGCATGGCGGTTGCCGGGCTTGAGCCTGACGAAATGGGCATCGGCCCGGTCTATGCGATCCCCAAGCTGCTGAAGGCCAACGGCCTCAAGATGGATGACATCGGGCTGTGGGAACTGAACGAAGCGTTCGCTGTGCAGGTGGTGTATTGCCGCGACAAGCTGGGTATTCCGAACGAGTTGCTCAACGTCAACGGCGGCGCGATTTCGATTGGCCATCCGTTTGGCATGTCGGGTGCCCGTCTGACCGGCCATGCGCTGATTGAAGGCAAGCGCCGCGGTGCCAAATATGTGGTGATCACCATGTGCGTTGGCGGTGGCCAGGGTGCTGCGGGTCTGTTCGAGGTCTATTGAGTCTCTCGCTTTTGGCTGACAGGGGTATCGCCTTGAAGTTATCGTTGTTCATCGGCGTCGCGGCGCTGTTTGCCACGTCGGCCGGCGCCGCACCCTTCAAACCCTCAGCCGATGCGATCCGGTCGCACATGCAGTTCCTGGCCAGCGACCTGCTGGAGGGGCGGGAGGCCGGGACGCGCGGATTTGATATCGCGGCGTCCTATGTCGCAAATCGGATGCTCGACCTAGGGCTGACCCCGGCAGGCGATGGCACCGGGTTCAGCCAGCACGTCCCAATGCTGGCGCACCGGTCCGCAAATGAAGGAAAGTTCACGCTGACCGGACCGGACGGTCGCGAGACCGTGCTCGCCTTTGGAACGGATTATCTGCCGGGGACCAATTCGTTCAGTCCCGAAACCCGCATTAGCGCCCCTATGGTTTTTGCCGGCTACGGCATCGTCGAGCCGCGACGCGGGCGGGACGATTATGCCGGGCTGGACGTGAAGGGCAAGATCGTGGTGATCCTGGCCGGTGCGCCCAAGGGCATGCAGGGCGAGGAACGCGCGCATCTTGGTAACGGGCGCAACAAGCGGGTTGCGGCTGCCGAACGCGGCGCAGCAGGCATGATCACGCTGCAAACCATGATTGCCGAGAAGACGCGACCGTTTGGCCGGGGCATTGATACCTGGCAAGCCTGGCGGATGAATTGGCGCGACCCGGCTGCCAAGGCGTTTCAACCGGGTGGCGTGATGCCGTCGTTCGCATCGCTCAGCCTTGGCGCCGCGGCGCGGTTGTTTGTTGGCGCGCCGGTGACATTTGATGCGGTCCTCGCGGCGTCCGAAACACCGGATGGTGCGATCAAGGGCTTTGACCTGCCGTCAAAGGCGAACATCACGCTTTCGACTGAGACCAAACTGGTCGAAAGCTCCAATGTTGCAGGGCTGATCGTTGGAAGTGACCCGAAATTGCGCGGTGAAGTCATCGTGCTGACCGGGCATCTGGATCATGTCGGGATCGGCAAGGCGAAAAATGGTGACACGATCTACAATGGCGCAATGGACAATGCGGCGGGGATCGCCACGCTGCTGGAGGTGGCGCGCGGGCTGAAGGCGAACCCGCCCAAACGGTCGGTGATGATCCTTGCGGTGACCGGGGAGGAGAAGGGGCTGGTCGGCTCCGACTATTTCGCACGGCATCCGACCGTCGAAAAGTCGCGGCTGGTTGCCAACGTCAATCTCGACATGCCGATCCTGAGCTATGACTTCCGCGACATTGTTGCGTTCGGGGCGGACAGATCGAGCATCGGCCCGGCCGTTGCCCGCGCCGCAAAAAAGCTTGGCCTTGTGCTGACGGCTGATGCGACGCCGGACGAAGGGCTGTTCACCCGCAGCGACCATTACCGCTTTGTCGAACAGGGTATCCCGTCGGTGTTCCTGAAGACCGGCGACCTGAACGGCGGCGAAGCGGCAACTGCGGCGTTCCGCAAGGATCGCTACCATCAGGCCGATGATGATTTGCAGCAGGTGATCGACTGGAGCGCCGGGGCAAAGTTTGCGGCGATTAACTATGAGATCGCACGGGAGCTGGCGAATGCGCCACAGCGCCCGGCATGGAACGCTGGCGATTTCTTCGGCACGCTGTTCGGGACGCATTGAACGCCGCGAGCGGTTACGACGTTATCGTCCTCGGCGCCGGCGGGGCCGGGTTGATGTGCGCTGCGATTGCCGGGCAACGGGGGCGGCGGGTGCTGATCATTGATCATGCCGACGAGCCGGGGAAGAAAATCCTGATCTCGGGCGGCGGGCGGTGCAATTTTACCAATCATCACACTGCACCCGACCGGTATATCTCGGCCAATCCGCATTTCGCCAAATCGGCGCTTGGCCGGTACCGCGCGGCGGATTTCATCGCGCTCGTCGATCAGCACGGCATCGCGTGGCACGAAAAGACGCTTGGGCAATTATTCTGTGACGGATCGGCGCGGCAGATCGTCGAGATGTTGATGTATGAGTGCGCAGGTGGCAGGGTTGAGGTCGCGCTTGGCGGTGCGATTGGCGCGATTGACCATGCCGATGGGCGGTTCCGCGTCTCCTATGGGCACCGCGGCGCGACGGCGGCATCGCTGGTGATCGCAACCGGCGGGCCGTCGATCCCGAAGATGGGGGCGACAGGGTTTGCCTATGATCTGGCGCGCCGGTTCGGATTGAAGGTGGTGGAGCCGCGTCCGGCGCTGGTGCCACTGACACTTGGTGGTGAGGCAGTGCTGTTCCGCGAATTGTCGGGGGTGTCGGCTGACGTTGTGGTGCGTGTCGGCAAGACGGCCTTCCGGGAGGCGGCGCTGTTCACGCACCGGGGCTTGTCGGGACCGGCAATTCTACAGATTTCCTCCTATTGGCGGCATGGCGATACGCTCGCGGTGAACTTCCTGCCCGATGCGCAATCGGGCTGGCTGATCGAAGCCAAGCGCAACCGCCCGCGCGCCGGACTGCGAGCCGCGATTGGTGGATTCCTGCCCGACCGGCTGGCGGAGACGCTGGCGGCGCGACTGGCGTTGCCCGGCGAACTCGGCGCCCAGACCGACAAAGCCCTGGCTAACGCCGAGCAGCAACTGGCTGCTTGGCAATTTACGCCGAATGGCAGCGAGGGATATGCCAAGGCCGAGGTCACCGTCGGCGGCATCGACACCGCGGGCCTGTCGTCACAGACGATGGCGGCAAAGGCGGTGCCGGGACTGTATGTGATCGGCGAGGCGGTCGATGTGACCGGGTGGCTCGGTGGCTATAATTTCCAATGGGCCTGGGCCAGCGGCTGGGCAGCGGGGCAGGTAGTTTAGCGGTGCGGTTGACCCAGTCAGTCAGGTGAAAATTTTCGGACCATTGAAAACTATAGGAACCGCGCCCATTTCCGTTTACATATGAACACATCACTGCAGGAGCAGGCGTTTGAAAATTCGTGAAGGGAAGCCGCGCATCTAGCGGTTTTTGGGGGAGGGCAAGCGGTTTTCGCTTCCCTCCTCTTCTCATTGGAGTTGGGGAATGGGCGATATTGACGAGGGCTGGGCCATTGTCATAGCGGCGTTGTGGGCCACACTCGGGTGGCTTTACGCAGCGCGCAAGAATCGCGAGGCGCTGCGGGATCAGCAGACGTACACACTTCTTCAGCGGCACAACGAATGGCCGAAATTCGACGAAAATCTCTTGCGCGTCAGAGCGATGATAGCGGCGAATGATTTGCCAGTCCCAAGCGATATAGCACGATTGGATGACATCAAGATTCTCGACTTTATCCTCGATTATTATGAATATCTCAGCTCCTCAGTTTGGCTGGGCTATATTTCGGAAGAGATGCTCAAGGAATGCGAACTCAGCAGAATTGAGAACATCTCATCCAAGCTTTCAGTGTATATCAAAGCGAACCGCACCGAATCGGCATCCGATGAAATATGGCTGAATCTTCAGCTGCTTGCGGCACGTTGGCGGTGGATTGGTCAGGGTAGCCAATCATCCTACGAACGTGCCGTCGAATGGCTGATACTCAAGCCGTGCCCAAGTCTGGCCCATGAGAAAATCCGGCTATCCCTATCCCCATAGTGCCGACATCGGCGGCGACATTTCGCTGCCTGTGAACGTTATGCCATGCGCCCGGTCGGTGGCGAGCAGCAGTGGGCCGTCGAGGTCGACATACTGGCTCTGCATGCCGACGTAGAAGGCCGGGGCGACGCCGAGGCTGGTGCTGAGCATGCAACCGGTCATCAGGTCGAGGCCGCGCTGTCTGGCGGCGTGGGCCAGCGCCAGCGCTTCGGTCAGGCCGCCGGTCTTGTCGAGTTTGATGTTGATAAGCGCGTAGCGGCCGATGGCGGCGCCAAGGGTCGAGCGGTCGTGGATGGTTTCGTCGGCGCAAAGCGGGACCAAGGACCGGACATGGTCGAGCAGATGGTCTTGCCCTGCCGGAACGGGTTGCTCGATCAGTTCGACGCGCAGCAGGCGCATCGCGGCGGCCTTGCGCTCGATGTCTTCTGCGCCCCAGGCCTCGTTGGCGTCGATGATCAACCGGGCGTGTGGGGCCCCGCGGCGGACGGCGGCGACACGGTCCTCGTCGCCTTCGCCCGACAATTTCAGCTTGAGCAGTTCGTAGCGCGATGCGGCGCGGGCGGCGGCTTCCATCACTTCCGGCTCGCCGAGGCTGATCGTGTAGGCGGTGAGCAGCGGTTTGGGGCGCGGCAGGCCGAGCAGCTGCCAGACCGGCTTGCCTGCGAGCTTGGCCTCCAGATCCCACAGCGCGCAGTCAAGCGCCTTGCGCGCACCGCCAGCGGGCATGGCATCAAGCAGGTCGGCGCGGCTGCCGCCATCCTCGACAAGTGGGGCGAAGCTGCGGACCTGTCCGGCAAGGCTTTCGGCAGTTTCGCCGTGATAATAGATGGCGGTCGCCTCGCCGCGCCCGCTCGCTCCGCGCCCGGTGACGGTTGCGGTCACCACGTCGACATGGGATTTCGAGCCGCGCGAGATGACAAAGGCCCCGGCGGTGGCAAAGCGTTCGATGGCGACAGTGACAGTTCGCTTGGACATGCCCCCACCCTAGCGCCTAATATCGCCCAGAGGGAGATGGACGCAGATGAGTTTCAGGGACCGGGTGCATATGCTGAGGGTCGACACCCATGCGGTGTGGCTGGCGGCGCGTGACGTGCGGACGCCCTGGTATGCCAAGCTGCTGGGCGGGCTGATTGCCGCCTATGCCCTGTCACCGATCGACCTCATTCCCGATTTCGTGCCGGTGCTGGGGTTGGTTGACGATGCGGTGCTGATTCCAGCGGGAGTCTGGCTGATGCTGCGACTGATCCCGGATTATGTGATGCTGGAACACCGCGCCACCGCCGAACGCGCCAGTCACCGGCCAGTGAGTCGCGCCGCCGCTGCGGTCATCCTGTTATTCTGGCTGGCGGTTGGCGGCAGCGTCGGCTGGTCGCTCTGGTCCTATCGCTATTGGTAGGCGCAGTTACCCGCAGGCTGGAGGCCCGACCCGGAATCGAACCGGGGTGCGAGGATTTGCAGTCCTCTACGTAACCACTCCGCCATCGGGCCTCGAAGCGCGGGCGGGTTCCCTA
>JAYVLC010000118.1:0-10167 GCA_043759675.1 Sphingosinicellaceae bacterium | reverse complement strand
GCAAGCTTTCCGGCGGTGTACAACCTCCTTGCCCGCTGGTTCCCGGTCGGCGAGCGCACCCGCGCCGCAACGCTTAACCTCACGGGTATCCCGCTCGGGACGATCTTTGCGCTATCGGTTGCGGGTTGGCTGGTGACCAATCATGGTTGGCACAGCATATTCTATGCGTTTGGCCTCGCTGGCGTTGCCTTTGCGGCGGTCTGGTTTCGTTTCGTCTATCCGCGACCGTCCGCCCACCCGACAATATCAAACTCCGAGCTGGCGCTGCTCGCGCCGTGCGAGGCGGACTGTGCCAATCACGATGGGCCGCCACCGTGGCGGCGACTCTGGGCCAGTCCGGCGGTCCGGGCGCTGACGATCAATCATTTTTGCGGCAACTGGACCTTTTATTTGATGCTGACCTGGTTACCGAGTTACTTCCGCGATGTTCAGCACCTTCCTGTGGCGACATCGGGGCTGTTCGCCGTGTTGCCATGGCTCAGCTATTTCGTCGGCCTCAATGTCACCGCTTATGGTGTTGACCGGCTCGTGGTGCGCGGGGTCGATCTGACCCTGATCCGCAAAACCGCGATCGCCACCGGCCTGATCGGTGCCGGTGTCGGGTTGGTGCTGGCCGGACAGGCCGCAACTCCGGCGGCGGCCCTGTGGGCGCTCTGCGGCACACTCGGTGTCCTCGGGATTGCCGCGTCGAATATCATGTCGAACCACCTCGACATCGCGCCGCGGCACGCCGACGCCGTGATGGGCATCACCAACACTGCGGGTACGATTCCCGGCGTTGCCGGGGTGGCCATTACCGGCTGGCTGCTAGACATAACTGGCGGCTATTCCGCAACATTTGTGCTGGCGGCAGCCATCTGTGTGGTCGGCGCGATCGCCTTTGTGATCTGGGGGACAGGGCAGCAAGCGATCGACTAGGCTTGCGCCCGACCAAGCGGGAGATGCGTCATGACAAGCGACAAACGGAGCGAAATCTATCTGCTCGCCGAACATTTGTTGTCGTCGGGCCTCGACGGGCCTCCCGAACGTGAGCGACGAGTCATCGAACGCTGCGCCAAGCGCCTGTCAGTAACCCGTCCTGTCCACGCGGAGATCGATGATTCGATGACGTTCGGGGAACGGCTGGCGGACCGTGTCGCGTCGTTCGGCGGCTCCTGGCGGTTCATCCTGTTGTTCGGCGCGATCCTGCTGGTCTGGACCGGGTCGAACATCTGGCTGCTCAGTCGCCCGTTCGACCCCTATCCCTTCATCTTCCTCAATCTGCTGCTGTCGATGCTGGCCGCGCTCCAGGCACCTGTGATCATGATGAGCCAGAACCGGGCGGCTGTTCACGACCGGTTGCGCGCCGAGCAGGATTATGAGGTCAATCTCAAGGCCGAGCTTGAGATCATGGCGCTACACGAAAAGCTCGACCGGCTGCGGACGGAGGAACTGGCCGTGCTGATCGGGGCGCTGAAGAAATAGCCTATTCGGCGGCCATCGCCAGCATTGGGGCATGCTGTGGGCCGCGAACGAGCACACCGGGGGTGGCGCCGGTGTAGGTTCCGTCGCGGAAGGTCACCACACCAGCCTTGATTGTGGCGACATAGCCATCAGCCCGTTGCAGCAGGCGGCGGCCACCGGCCGGCAAGTCAAACGCCAGCCATGGCTTGCCAAGCTTCAGCGTTTCCATGTCGATGACATTGATGTCAGCCAGATAACCGGCCTGCAATATCCCCCGGTCATTAAGACCGTAGAGCCGCGCGGTATCCGCGCACTGCCGCTTCACCGCATGTTCGATGCTGATCCGCCCATGCGCCCGGTCACGGGTCCAATATTGCAGCATGAATGTCGGCGATGCCGCATCACAGATCGTCCCGCAGTGCGCCCCACCGTCCGACAGCGAATTGACACAGTCGTCGGAATTCTGAAGCGCCTCAAGGAAATTGAGATTGCCGTCCCGGTAGTTGAGGATCGGGAAATAGATGAAGCCGGTGCCGCCACCCTGCATCAGCAGGTCATAGGTATAGTCCGCAGCCGATACGCCCGCCGCGGCAGCGCGCGCCATGATCGTTTCGGTCTGAGTCGGCTCATAGTTGAAGTCCGGGCCCATTTCATAGTGCAAGAACCAGCCCTGCGTGACGGCGTACAACAGCTCGATCAGGTCGGTTTCAGGATAGACTGAGTCTTCGGAGATCATCCGGGCACGGAAGGCCGGGTCAGACAATTTGGCATATTGCTGCTCCCAAGAAAGCATCTCGATTTCGGCCCAGGCTGGCTTCAGCCGAAACGGATGCACCGTCCCGCGCCAGGCCATGACGATGCCGTTCCCCCGCAGGGCGATCTGCGCGACGATGTTGGCGCCCTTGGCATTTTCAGCTCGCATCGTTTCGATCTGCTCTTCAAGCGGCAGTTCCTTGGCGATTGACTGAAGTGCGGCAAAGGTCACCGGCAGGCCGGTTTCCCGGCTGAGTTCGCCCATCCATTCAAACTCGTTCCAGTCACGTTTCAGGTCCGACGCCATCTCGAACACGCCGTAACCGACACGGCCCATGGCCCGGCCGATGCCGAGCAACTCGTCCTTGGTTGCGGTGGTGCCGGGCACCAGCACACCGTCAATCGACCGGTGCAGCACGGTGCGGGACGTTGAAAAACCCAGTGCGCCCGCCCGGAGCCCGTCCTCAACGATCTTCGACATTTGCGCGATATCTGTCTCGGTTGGCGCTTCGTTGTTGGCGCCGCGCTCGCCCATCACATAGGCGCGGACGGCCCCGTGCGGGACATGCGTACCGACATCGACAGCCCTCGGCATCCGGTCGAGTGCGTCCAGATATTCGGGGAACGTCTCCCAATCCCACTTCATGCCCTCGGCAAGCGCGGTGCCCGGAATATCCTCGACGCCCTCCATCAACCCGATCAGCCAGGCGTGTTTGTCGGGCTTGGCGGGCGCAAAACCGACGCCGCAATTGCCCATGACGACGGTGGTGACCCCGTGCCAGCTCGACGGTGCCATTTCGGCATCCCAGGTTGCCTGCCCGTCATAGTGGGTGTGAATATCGACAAACCCCGGCGTGACGATTTTGCCTACCGCGTCGATCTCGGCGCGCCCCGGTCCGGCGTTTGGTCCGACCGCGGTGATACGTCCGGCGTCGATGGCAATGTCAGCGGTGAACTGCGGCCGTCCGGTGCCGTCCACAATTGTCCCGCCGCGAATAACCATATCGTGCATCGCAAACCCTCCCTCATTGGGCATTTGCGACAACCTCACCCGCCATGGCAGGATGGGTCAAGCTGGCGATATGACAAGCCTATGGGGAGATGGACATGAACCGCGCGATCCTGCTTACCGCATTGTTGGCATCGGCGGCACCGCTCGCTGCCAAGACGATTGCTGTTCCGCCGGGCGCCGACATGCGGGAGGCGATTCAGACCGCGCTGCTTGATGCGAAGTCTGGTGACGTGGTGCTGTTGCCCGCCGGGACATTTTCCCTCACCAACAGCCTGTCGCTTGATGTCGATGGCGTGACCGTGCGTGGAGCCGGGCCGGACAAGACGATCCTATCGTTCAAAGCACAAACTCAGGCCGGCGAGGGGCTGCTCGTCACCTCGAGCCGGGTACTGCTCGAAGGCTTTGCCATCGAGGACACCCACGGTGATGGCATCAAGGCGAAGGGTGCCGACCGCATCAGTTTCAAGAACCTGCGCGTCGAATGGACCGGCGGCGCCAAGGCGACCAACGGGGCCTATGGCGTCTATCCGGTGACGTCGACCAATGTGCTGATCGACCATGTCACGGTCCGCTATTGCTCCGACGCGGGCATCTATGTCGGCCAGTCCAAGAACATCGTCGTCAGGAACAGCCTCGTCGAATTCAACGTCGCCGGGATCGAGATCGAAAATTCGATGAACGCCGATGTTCATAACAATATTGCCGAGCATAACACCGGCGGTATCCTGGTGTTCGACCTGCCCAATCTGCCCCAGATGGGCGGTCATTCGACCCGGATCTTCAACAACAGGGTTATCAACAACGACACCCCGAATTTCGCCGCCAAGGGAGCAATCGTCGCGAGTGTGCCGATGGGTGTTGGCATCATGGTCATGGCCAACCGCAACGTGCATGTGTTTGGCAACACGCTCGATAACAATGCGACAGCAGGCGTGATGATCGTTGCCTATCCACTGGCGGTCGAGGACGTTCGGTACAATCCGCTGCCGCGCAATGTATTCGTTGGGGCCAACGGCTTTGGCAAAAGCGGCTGGGCCCCGGATTTTGTCGGGGGCAAGGAATTGGCGGCGGCGGTCGGCGGGGCATTGCCGCCGGTGGTCTGGGACGGGGTCGAGACGTGGACCGTCAAGGGTGAGAGCAAAGGTCAGCCGGCAACACCCGGCTTTGTCGGGGGCCAGTTACTGAGCTTTGGCCTCGTGATCGCATCGCGCGACCGGACTGCTGCAAAGCCCGCGATGGTTGCAGTGGCGACAACGCCAATTGAAACGCCGTCACCGGTGATGCTACCGAGCGATCAGCCAGGGTTGTGAGGCGCTGGCTATTCATCGCGGCGTCACTGATTTGTGCGTCCGCTGCGCCTGCCCCTGTGCCTGTTGCCGCAGACTTGCTGCTGTCGGACCTCCCGGCTCCCAAACTGTCGGACTATCGGCTGTTTCTTGACGCCGCGGCGCATCGCCCGAATGTCCGGGTGACGGCCTATGATCTGAACACGCCGCTGTTCTCGGACTATGCGGTGAAGCATCGCTACCTGTTTCTGCCCCAGGGCACGTCAGCGGCCTATCGTGCCGACGGCGTGATGGCGTTTCCGGTCGGAACCGCGCTCGTCAAAACCTTTGCGACGCCTGATCATTTTATCGAAACGCGGCTGTTGATCCGCAAGGCGAGTGGATGGGTCGCGCAACCCTATGTCTGGAACGCTGACGGGACGGAGGCCGTGCTGAAGCGCGCCGGTGTGATCCTTCCGGTCGATATGCCGACGCCGCAGGGGGCGACGGGCCTGAGTTGGTCAGTGCCCAACGTCAACCAGTGCAAGGGCTGCCACGCGCAGGGCCACGACATGGTGCCAATCGGGCCGACGGCCTGGAATCTTGGGCCATCACAGCTGCGCCGGTGGGAGCGGCTCGGCCTGCTGGATCGCGTTCCCGCGACGCTCCCCACAGTACCGCGCTGGGATGACGCCACCGCCCCGGTTGCGGTTCGGGCGCGCGCCTATCTCGCCGTTAACTGCGCCCACTGCCACAGTGCCCGAGGCGCGGCCTCAAACTCAGGCCTCTTCCTCGATTTCGGGCAAGCTGACCGTGTCGCCAGCGGGATCGGCAAACGTCCGGTCGCTGCCGGTCGTGGGTCGGGGAACCGCGAGTTTGACATCGTTCCGGGTCATCCCGACCAATCGATTCTCGCCTATCGAATGGAATCGACGGAACCCGGCGTGCTGATGCCGGAACTGGGGCGCTCCCTGACCCACAGCGAAGGTGTCGCGCTGGTCCGGGCCTATATTGCAGCGCTGCCCGCGCAATAGCCTTGCCGCCCCGCCGCAGCGGCCTTAGGCTGCGGTCATGACGACCCGTATCGACCTTGAAGCGCTGTGCCACGAGAAGGGGCTGCGGATTACGGATCAACGCCGGGTAATCGCCCGCGTGCTGTCGGATTCTGCGGATCATCCCGATGTTGAGGAGTTGCACCGGCGCTCCGCCGCGATCGACCACCGGATATCCATTGCCACGGTCTACCGAACCGTCCGGCTATTTGAAGAATCGGGCATTCTGGAACGGCACGACTTCCGCGATGGGCGTTCGCGATATGAAACGGTGCCCGAAGAGCATCACGACCATCTGATCGATGTTGAATCCGGCGCGGTTATTGAGTTTCATGACGCGGACCTTGAGGCTTTGCAGGAGCGGATCGCGGCGCGCCTCGGGTTTCGGCTGGTTGATCACCGGATGGAACTCTATGCGGTCCCGATCTCCAGTGACCGCAAGCGCTGATGCCTGAAGCTCCGGCGTCGGGGCATCACCAAAAACACGGCACGGCCAAAGCCGTGGCGGGGATTGCTGCCACAACCGGCTTGCTCATTCCGATCCATCTGGTCGCGCTTTTGCTCGCGCCAAAGAGCCTGCCCTATGTGCCCAAGATCATCCACAAATGGTTCGTGGGCTCACTTGGGATCAAGGTCCGAATGCATGGCAAGCGCGCCCGTCGGAAGGGCGTTTTGTATGTCGCAAACCACCTCTCGTGGACTGATATTCCGGTACTTGGATCCCGCCTGACTGGCTATTTCGTCGCAAAATCCGAGGTGGAGGAAATGGCGGTGGTCGGCTGGCTCGCTGACCTGCAGCGCACCATCTATGTTGAACGCGAACGACGTCAGCGCAGCGACAGCCAGGCAGACGAGATTGCTGACCGGCTTGCTGCAGGCGGCAACGTTATCCTGTTTCCCGAAGGTACCACCACCGCCAACGGCTATGATGTCCTGCCGTTCAAATCCTCGCTATTTGCCGCCGTAGAGGGACTGGCCGACATCTTGGTTCAGCCCGTGACCATCGCCTACACGCGGATCAACGGCCTGCCGGTGACCCACCAGCAGATTCACGATGTTGCCTGGATCGGGGATTCAGAGATCGGCGCGCATGCACATGACTTCACCAGGCTCGGGCAGGTGCGCGCCGAACTCCTGATGCATGAGGCCGTGTCACCCGCAGACTTCGCCAATCGCAAGGCGCTTGCCCTCCACTGCCAGCACGCCATCGCTGATGGTTACGCAAAGCTGATGCGCGCCTAGGGGGCGGTCCTTTGGGCCGCTCAACCCGCGGCTGGCACGACCGTTAATAACCTTGCAACCCGCTGGGCTTATCGCTGCGGGTCAGGGAGGGCGGGATGTACAACCGAACAGCATGCGACGCGTCCGACCCGGGGATTGAGGTGCCACCTGCATTTGCGGAAGCTGAGGAGCGCCGGATGCATGCCCGCGCGTACAATCACTGGTCAGGTCTGCTAAACGGCCGTGCCTTTCCCAGTGTCGCTGACCTGCATCCGGCAAGCCTCGACGATTTCGGGCCGTGCAGCATTCTGCTGGATTTTTCTGCGGACCCGCAGGCGCCTGCCCTGAGGTTTATCGGCAAGCTCTTGCGCGACGAGTGCGGACTCGACGGGCTCGATCTGCCGGTTGATGACGTGCCGTCACACTCGCTTGTCGCGCGGTTGACTGATCATTTTCACGAGATACTCGCCAACCGCGCACCGGTTGGTTTCGAGGCCGAGTTCGTATCTCGGCGCGGCGCGCGAACGTTGTACCGCGGAATTTTAATGCCGTTGTCCTCGAACGGATGCTCGATCGACTATATTTACGGCGTGATCAACTGGAAGGAAATCGCAAGCATTGACCTGAGCGCTGCAATCGAGCGCGAACTGGCGGCGGTGGCGCTGCCACGCCCGCGCGACACCGACATTGCCCGGCGGCTCGAACAGGCCCGATCTGCGGCGGGTCTGCTCGACCAGACCGACGGACGATCACGCGCCGCGCTGTACCGTGCGCTGGCCTCTGCCTATGAAGTGCATCTGGCGTCGTTGGTTGATACCGGCGGCTTTGCTTGGCTGATGGCAGAAGCGCGCTTGAAGGCGCAGGTGCGCGCGCCGATGACGCCGGTCGTGAAGCTTGTGTTCGGGGCACGGCTGGACAAGGCGCGGGTCACCGAGTTTGCCGCCGCCTTGGCGGTTGGCGCCCGCGCCGGGGTCCCTTCGGGGCGGTTCGAGGCGTTCATCGAAGCAGCTGGCGGATTGAAGACATTGGTCGCTGCCGAACGGCTGGCGCGACGAACGCGGATTGGGCGCACCGGCACCGACCGCATGATGGACATCCGGTCCCGACTCCGCATGGCCACCGGGGTCGCGCATATCGCGATTCCGCATGATAACAGCGAATTTGTGCTCCTGATTGCGCGTCGCGAAGCAAATGGCACGCTTTTGGTGCTGGAATCCGTGCCAAATGCCACAAAACTGCTCGATACGGCACTTCGGAAGCTCTGTTCCACCCCTTGCCCGGGATTGAGCCAAGCCGCATAAGCTGCGGTCAATCAGCCCCCGGTCTGGTGGGGCGCTTTCGGAGGAAATTGGCGCATGTCGGCGAACCCGTTTGCGACCTTGGGCGAGCTCCCGGATGAGTTTGCGCGCGCAATCTTTGATGGCGCGCTTCCCGGTGAGATCACAGGACTGACGCCGGACGTCGCCAGCCGCATCGCAGCGTTTGTGCGCCGTGCCGCCGCGCAACGCACCGCTGCGACGCCAGTGATCAAGCTGGAAAGCCTCGACAGCGCGCCGGGACGGCGGATCATGGCGTTGGCGATTGTCAACGACGACATGCCATTTCTCGTCGACTCGGTGTCAGCAGCGATTGGTGCCGCGGGGTTGCGGATCGAGCGGTTGCTGCATCCGACCGCGGCAGTCACGCGCGACCCAAGCGGTAAACTGACCGCGATCGGCAGCGGGGATAAGCGCGAGTCGCTGATCTATGTCGAAGTGTCGCGCGCCAACGCCCGGGCCCGCGCGGAGCTTGTCGATCAATTGACACAGGTCCTCGCCGATGTGCGCGCTGCGGTCACGGACTGGCCGAGGATGCTGTCCGCGATGAAGGCAGCCAGCAAGGAGTTGCGCGATAACCCGCCGCCGCTCGCACCGCACGAGATCGGCGAAGCGGCAGCGTTCCTCGAATGGCTCGCCGCCGACAACTTCACTCTGCTTGGCTACCATGCCTATCGCTTCGATGGTGATCTGGATGACGCGCAGTTTGCGCCGGTCAGCGATCAGGGGCTCGGCTTGTTGCGCGATGCCGGGTTTGCACTTTGGCGGGGTGCCGAAGCGATGGAGGTGCTGCCCGAGGGGTTGCGCCGATTCATGGCCGGGCCGCACCCCGTGCTCGTCACCAAGGCCAGCGCCCTATCAACGGTCCACCGCCGGACTGCGCTTGATTATATCGGCGTCAAACGGTTCGACCGGTCTGGCCGCGTCGTCGGCGAGCACCGATTCATTGGCCTGTACACCAGCCAAGCGCTCGTTGCCCCACCCCGTGAAATCCCGATCCTCCGCCGCAAAGTTGCCGAAGTGAGCGATTCGCTCGGGTTCAATCCGAGCGGACATGCCGGGAAGGCGCTCGCGCACATTCTTGACACGCTGCCCAAGGATGAACTGTTGCAGGTCGGGGTCGAGCGACTCTGCGAGGTGGCGCTTGGCTTGCTATCGTTGCTGGACCGGCCGCGACCGAAGCTGTTCGCCCGGAGCGACGCGTTCGGGCGGTTCGTGTCGGCGCTCGTCTATGTTCCCCGCGACGACTACACTGGCGGAATCCGCGAGAAGGCCGGCGAGATGCTCGAGTCGGCGTTCGACGCCAAGCTTACTGGCTATGAAGTGGAGCTGCGCGGCGAAGGATTGGCCCGGGTCCACTACACGCTCACGACACGGCCGGGAAACGTCCCGCTGGTCGACGAGGCCGACCTTGACCTGCGCTTGACCGGACTGGTGCGGGGTTGGGGCGATAGCCTTGAATCAACGCTCGCCGCGCTCACCGCTCCGCAACGGGCCGCCCGGCTGACGCTGAGCTACGGAAATGCCTTCTCGCCAAGCTATCAGGCGCAGTTCACCGCAATCGATGCCGCCGACGACATATTGCGGATGGCCGCGCTGGCCGATGATGTTGCGCGGGACGTCAATCTGTACCGCAGCGGCCGCGACACCGCTGGTCAGCTGCGGCTGAAAATCTATCGGCACGGCGCGATCATTCCGCTGTCGGAAGCCGTGCCGGTGCTTGAGAATTTCGGCTTCCGCGTGATCGAGGAATTTCCGTTTGATCTGGGTGGCGGAAAGCTTGGCCATATCCATGATTTTCTGCTCGAAGCGAGCGCGACGGCGACACTCGACCTGGCCGCACTCGAGGCGCGGGTTGAGCCGGCCCTGCGCAGCGTTTTGACCGGGGCGCAGGAGAATGACCTGTTCAACGCACTTGTGATGGGGGCGGGGCTTGATGCGCGCGCGGTCGGGCTGCTGCGGGCCTATTTCCGCTACCTCCGGCAGACAGGCGTGACCTACGGGCTGGTAACCGTCGTCGATGCGTTGCGTCGGTATCCGGCGATTGCCCAGGACCTGGTGGCGTTGTTTGAGGCGCGGTTTGACCCCGCGACCAAGGACGACGC
>JAYVLC010000117.1:0-1839 GCA_043759675.1 Sphingosinicellaceae bacterium | reverse complement strand
GCCGCCGACTTCGGTCCACGCCAGCCCGGTCACCGCTCCCACCTGATCCTCGACCTCGCTGATGCCATAGCGGTATTTCTGCACCCCGGCATAGTCGCCTAGCGACGCCGGCGTGATCACCACATGTGGAAGCTTGCCCTCCAGGATTTTGCGCAGTGATTTGCGCGCCAGCTTTGACAGCTCGCGCTCCAGCGTCCGGACACCGGCTTCCCGCGTGTAATAACGGATGACGTCGCGCATGCCTTCGTCGGTCACCACGAACTCATGCACTTTCAGCCCGTGTGCCTCTAGGACCTTGGGCAGCAGATGGCGCTTGGCAATCTCCAGCTTCTCGTCCTCGGTATAGCCTGACAGGTGGATGATCTCCATCCGGTCACGCAGCGGCTGCGGCATGTTGAGACTGTTTGCCGTTGTCACGAACATCACATCAGACAGGTCGTAATCGACCTCCAGATAATGGTCGTTGAACCGGACATTCTGTTCGGGATCGAGCACCTCCAGCAACGCGGATGACGGGTCACCGCGGAAATCCTGGCCGAGCTTGTCGATCTCATCGAGCAGGAACAGCGGGTTGGACGTTCCGGCTTTCTTCAGGTTCTGCACAATCTTGCCGGGCAGCGACCCGATATAGGTTCGCCGGTGGCCACGAATTTCCGCTTCGTCGCGGACGCCGCCCAGCGACTGGCGCACGAACTCCCGGCCCGTTGCCTTGGCGATCGAGCGGCCAAGCGAGGTCTTGCCGACCCCTGGTGGCCCGACGAGGCACAGGATCGGCCCCTTCAGCTTGTTGGTCCGGGCCTGCACCGCCAGATATTCGATGATCCGGTCCTTGACCTTCTCCAGCCCGAAATGGTCGCCATCCAACACCGCCTGGGCAGCCACAATGTCCTTCTTGACCTTGGATTTTTTGCCCCATGGCAGGCCGAGCAGTGTGTCGAGATAATTGCGGACGACCGTCGCCTCCGCCGACATCGGCGACATCGTCTTCAGCTTCTTGACCTCGGAAATCGCCTTTTCGCGCGCCTCCTTCGACAGCTTGGTTTTGGCGATCTTCTCCTCAAGCTCGCCAACCTCGTTCTTTTCCTCGTCGCCCTCGTTGCCAAGTTCGCGCTGAATCGCCTTCAACTGCTCGTTCAAATAATATTCGCGCTGGGTCTTCTCCATCTGCCGCTTCACGCGACTGCGGATCTTCTTCTCGACCTGCAACACACCAAGCTCGCCCTCCATAAAGGCAAACACCATCTCCAGCCGCTTCGCCGGGTTCATTTCAGCCAGCAGCGCCTGCTTGTCGGCGATCTTCAGATTGAGGTTCGAGGCAATCGTATCGGCAAGCCGTGCCGGGTCCTCGATCTGCCCGATCTGCACCACGACTTCGGGCGCGACCTTCTTGTTCATCCGCACATAGGATTCGAACTGCTTGGCAGCTGTCCGTTGCAACGCCTCAAGATTAGCCTCGCCGATCGGGGCATCTTCGATCATCTCGACACCGGCAGTCAGATGGTCGCCGGCCTCATCAAAGGTCATGACCCGGCCGCGCTGCTGACCCTCGACCAGGACTTTGACGGTGCCATCGGGCAGCTTCAGCAACTGCAGGACGGTTGCCAGCGTCCCCACATCGTACAGTCCGGTGCGGGCCGGATCCTCGTCTGCCGGGTCGAGTTGCGACAGCAGGAAAATCCGCTTGTCGCCATGCATCACCGCCTCCAGCGCCTTCACCGATTTCTCGCGGCCAACGAACAGTGGCACGATCATTTGCGGGAACACCACAATGTCGCGAAGCGGCAGGACTGGGAAGTTCTCGATCATCAAACGCTCCTGATACAGTCACTTTGTCGCCAC
>JAYVLC010000116.1:0-2640 GCA_043759675.1 Sphingosinicellaceae bacterium | reverse complement strand
ACGTTTGCCGTGGGTGGTCTCCAGCGCCTCGCCAGACAGCGGTTTCACCGCTGCAATTCGTTTGGTTGCCACATCGGCGTAACCGTCGTCGCGCTCGATCCCGATGTAACGGCGATCAAGGAGCTTTGCGACCGCGCCCGTGGTGCCCGAGCCGAAGAACGGGTCGAGCACGACATCGCCGGGCTGGGTGCAGGCCAGCATGATCCGGTACAGCAGCGCTTCAGGCTTTTGGGTCGGGTGCGCCTTGATGCCGCCGATCTTGACGCGCTCGGCCCCGGTGCAGATTGGTAGCACCCAGTCAGAGCGCATCTGCAGGTCTTCGTTCAACGCCTTCATCGCGTGATAGTTAAAATGGTAGCGCGCATCTTCGGCCTTTGAGCACCAGATCAGCGTTTCATGCGCATTGGTGAAGCGGGTGCCCTTGAAATTGGGCATCGGGTTCGATTTGCGCCACACGATATCGTTCAACACCCAATAGTCGAGGTCCTGCAGGGCCGATCCAACCCGGAAGATATTATGATAGCTGCCGATCACCCAGATCGTGCCGTCGTCCTTCAACACCCTGCGGGCCGCCGACAGCCAGGCCCGGGTGAACCGGTCATAGGTCGCAAAGCTGTCGAACTTGTCCCACTCATCATCGACGGCATCGACCATGCCGCCTTCGGGCCGCATCAGGTCCCCGCCGAGTTGAAGGTTGTAGGGCGGATCGGCAAAAATCATATCGACGGATTTCGGCGGCAGGGCGTTCATTGCGGCAATGCAATCGTCACGCAAGATGCGGTCCAGCGGCAACATTTGACCCACGAAAAAACCCCCTATTTCAGCCCAATCCTGCGGCCAAGGTGAGTCAGTCGGTTGAATCCGTCAATCGCAGATTCTGTGTCGAGTCAGCGGGTTAGAAAATATTGTTGAGACTGAGTCAGCGAGTCGTGCGCGAAACGCAAGGGATTGAGTCCCGGTGAGTCCTGCCCCACCACAGATTGTGGTGTGTCCCAAAAGACTCAGGCCCCCATAAGTTTTGCAGCCGCGCACGGCGCAAAGCTCATTCGGTGATGCACGGTCGGCCCAAGTCGCGTGAGCGCGTCGGAATGGACTTTGGTGCCATAACCCATGTTGCGGTCCCAGCCGAATGCGGGGTGAGTTTGGTGCAGATCCCGCATGATGCGGTCTCGCGTGACCTTGGCCATGATGCTTGCAGCGGCAATCGACAGGCATTTCGCGTCGCCCGAGACGATGGTCTCGCAAGGCCACTGCCAGTTCGGCGCGCGGTTGCCATCGACCAGCACGAGGTCGGGCGGGCAGGGCAGGGCGGCAACGGCGCGGGTCATGGCAAGCAGCGTCGCCTGAAGAATGTTGAGGGCATCAATTTCGGCAACACTGGCGATGCCAATACCCCAGCGGGCCCGCGCCACAATCCCGGTGTGGAGCGCCTCGCGCCGCGCCGCGCCGAGCGCTTTGGAATCGGCGATGCCCGGCGGGATATGCTTCGGGTCGAGCACGACCGCGGCTGCGACCACCGGGCCGGCCCAGGGCCCGCGCCCTGCCTCATCCACCCCGGCAACGATGCCGACGTGCGCGCGTTCCCGGCTGTAGGTCGCCCGCGTCACTGCGGCTTCGGTGCGTAGCGACCTGCATCGACGCCGCCCAAGCCGTGCGGTATGCCAAGGATCAGCGCTGCCGCCAGTCTGGAGGCCGCTGGCGCGGTCTGGATGCCAAATCCGCCCTGGCCGACACACCAGAAAAAGCCGGGTGCGTCAGGCGCGTAGCCGATGGCGGGCAAGCGATTTGGCGCAAAGGTGCGCAGGCCCGCCCAGGCGCGTACCAGCCGCCGGACATCGAGCGTAGTGGCGCGTTGGAGCCGGTCGACGGCCAGCGCAACGTCATAATCCTCGGGCTGGCAGTCGCCTGCCGGGGCCGGCGTTTCATCGTGCGGACTGATCCACAGGCGCCCTGCATCCGGCTTGAAGTAAAAGCTGCCATCGGCCGCAACGACGAGAGGCAAAGTGGCCGCCGGGGCAGGGTCAACCTCGACAACGACAACCGTGCGCCGCATCGGTTGCAGTCCGAGGGGCGCAACCCCCGCCAGTGCCGCGATCTCGTCCCCCCATGCACCGGCTGCGTTGACCACGATATCGGCGGCAACGTCGCCCGCAGTTGTGGCCACCACCCACCCGGCTGCTTGACGCCGGAATCCCGTCGCGCGCGCGTTTGTGAGCAAGGTCGTTCCGGCCCGGCGCGCGCCGGCAAGATAGCCCTGATGCAAACCTGCGACATCGATGTCGCAACAGTCAGGCTCCCAGATTGCCCCGGCAAGCCATTCCGGTCGGAGGTGGGGGGCGACCGCCGAAGCCCTGACACGCGACAGGCGCTCCATGGTGACGCCACTTCCGGAAAATTCGGCCTCCAGCCGGGACAGCGCCGCGAGCGCCGGACCATTGGCGACGTGCAGCCCGCCGCGCGGGGTCAGCAGCGGGCGGGTCGCAAAGCCTGATGGCGGCGCATCGAAAAACGGTTTGGACGCCGTCGTCAACGGTTGGATACCGGGTCCGCCATACGTCTCGGCATAGAAGGCGGCTGAGCGCCCGGTGGTGTGGTATCCGGGCTGACCTTCGGCTTCGATCAGGGTCACCTGCGCCTGAC